>NZ_JBFBBQ010000051.1:0-67960 GCF_040682775.1 Amycolatopsis sp. NPDC051106
ACAACCCCCCCCCCCACCGCGCGGCGCCGCCGCGACCGTCGGCCGCGGCCGACGGCTGACCCCTCTTCGGGGTGTCCAGGGGCTCCCCGGTCCTGCCGAAATCAGGATCGGGGAGCTTCGGGGCGTTCGTGGTAGGCCTGGCGGGTCCGTTCGGTGTGCTTGGCCATGATCTTCGAAGCGATCTCCGCGTCTTCCCTGGCGATGGCGGTGATCAGCTCCTCGTGTTCGTTCCACGCGTCCCGCCCGCGGGGCCGGGCGATCGGCGTGTAGTACCAGCGGACCCGGCGGTCGACGAGGCCGATCAGTTCCGCGAGCACGGCGTTCCCCGACAGCTGGGTGATGAACGCGTGGAGGGCGGCGTTGGCCGCCACGAGGCCTTCGGTGTCTTCGGCCTTGAGCGCGTCGAGCCCGGCCTTCTGGAGTTCCCAGAGCCGGTCGACGTCCGCCGGGGTGGCGTGTTCGGCGGCGAGCTTCGCGGAGTGCGTCTCCAAGACCCCGCGGACACTCAGCAGCTGATCGGCCTCCTCGTCGGTCGGCAGGTGCACGAACGCGCCCTGCGCCGGACGGAGGTCGACCCAGCCTTCGCTCTGCAGGCGCTGGAGGGCTTCGCGGACGGGCTGCCGGCTGACGCCGAGGTACTCGGCCAGGTCGGCTTCGACCAGGTGCTGCCCGGGCTCGAGCGTGCGGTTGATGATCAGCTCGGCGAGGGCCTCGTAGACGACCTGGCGCAGCGGGGCGGGCCGCTCGACGCGCTTGGCGGCGGTCGAGCTGAGCGAACCCTTGGCCGTGCGGCGGCCGGACGGGCCGCGGTCTTGGAGCGGGGAAGCGGGCTGGCTCACGGGACACCTCGGAAGGGAGAGGAACGCGATGATCTGTCCCCAGGATACAGGTTTTGGTATGCAAAATCCCGAAATCTCACCCGCTCGGGAGTTTTGCCTTCCGGCCAGCCCGAACTCTGGCTTCCGCAGTGAATCCAGGATACTGTATGCAATCACGTGCTGGACCGAAGTGGGAGGCACATCATGAAGGTGGCTGTTCTCGGGGCCGGGGCGATCGGCGCCTACGTCGGGGCCGCGCTGCACCGCGGCGGGACCGAGGTGCACCTGATCGCCCGGCGGGCCCACCTCGCCGCGATGCGCGAGCACGGCGTCCGGGTGCTCAGCCCGCGTGGCGACTTCACCGCGCACCCGCACGTCACGGACGACCCGGCCGAAGTCGGCCCGGCCGACTTCGTCTTCCTCGGCCTCAAGGCCAACTCCTACGCCTCGTGCGCCCCGCTCCTCGCCCCGCTGCTCGGGCCGGACACGGCGATCGTGGCCGCGCAGAACGGCATCCCGTGGTGGTACTTCCACGGCCTGACCGGACATCCGCTCGAAGGGCGCCGCGTCGAGACGGTCGACCCGGGCGGCTCGGTGACCGCCGTGCTCGAGCTGCGGCGCGCGATCGGCTGCGTCGTCTACTGCTCCACGGTCATCGAAGAACCGGGCGTGATCCGGCACCTCGAAGGCACCCGGTTCTCCCTCGGCGAGCCGGACGGCGAGATCTCGGCGCGCTGCAAGGTGCTCAGCGCGGCGATGATCGCGGGCGGGCTCAAGGCGCCGGTCGAACCCGACCTGCGCAACGACATCTGGGTCAAGCTGATGGGCAACGTCGCCTTCAACCCGCTCTCGGCGCTGACCCGGGCGACCATGGCGCAGATGTGCGAGCACGACGACACGCGCGCGCTCGTGGCCACGATGATGACCGAGACCCTCGCCATCGCCCGCGCGGCCGGCAGCGACCCGGGCGTCTCGGTCGAAAAGCGCATCGACGGCGCCTGGCGCGTCGGCCACCACAAGACGTCGATGCTGCAGGACCTCGAAGCGGGCAAGCCCCTCGAGATCGACGCGATCATCGGCGCGGTCGTGGAGCTGGCCGGCCTCACCGGCGTGCCCGCGCCGGCCCTGCGGCACGTCCACGCCGCCATCTCGCTGCTCGACCACACCAGCAACCCGCCCGTCCCGGTCGGGGCGCACTGAACCGGAGGTGCCCGTGAAGCGCAGGAAGACCGAGCCGTACGTGCGGCTCACCCAGCCCTTGGTGCGCGACTCCGGCGTGCTGCGGCCGGCGACCTGGGAGGAGGCCCTCGACCGGGCCGCCGCCGGGATCCGCCGCACCCTGGAGTGCAAGGGCCCCGAGGCGTTCGGGATGTTCTCGTGCGCCCGCGCGACCAACGAGATGAACTACGTCGCACAGAAGTTCACCCGCGCGGTGATCGGCACCAACAACGTCGACTCGTGCAACCGCACCTGCCACGCGCCGAGCGTCGCCGGGCTGGCCCGGGTGTTCGACAGCGGCGGCGGGACGTCGTCCTACCAGGAGATCGAGGACGCCGACGTCATCGTCATCTGGGGCGGCAACCCGCGCGAGGCGCACCCGATCTTCTTCCACCACGTGCTCAAGGCGGTCCACAAGGGAGCGAAGCTCTTCGTCGTCGACCCGCGCCGGACCAGCACCGGGAGCTGGGCGCACCGGCAGCTGCAGCTCGAGGTCGGCACCGACATCCCGCTGGCCCACGCGGTCGCCCGCGAGATCATCCACTCCGGCCTGGCGAACACGAAGTTCATCGAGCGAGCCACCGAAGGCTTCGCCGAGTTCGCGGCGTCGGTCGAGCCGTGGACCCTGGAGGTCGCGGAGAAGACCACCGGCGTCCCGGCCGAGCTCATCAGGGAGCTCGCGCACACCTACGCCCGCGCCGACCGCGGGCAGATGTCGTGGACGCTCGGCATCACCGAGCACCACAACGGCACCGACAACGTGCTGTCGCTGATCAACCTCGCGCTGCTGGCCGGGCAGGTCGGCCGCTACGGCGCCGGGCTGAACCCGCTGCGCGGGCAGAACAACGTCCAGGGCGGCGGCGACATGGGCGCCATCCCGGACCGGCTGCCGGGCTTCCAGGATGTCCTCGACACCGGTGTCCGCGCGAAGTTCGACACCGCGTGGGGCTCGTCGATCCCGCCGCACAAGGGGCTCAACCTCACCCAGATGCTCGACGCGATGGAACGCGGCGATCTGACCTGCGTGTACATCATCGGCGAGAACCCGGTGCAGTCCGAAGCGGACTGTGAGCACACGATCAAGCGGCTGGCCAACGTGGACCACCTGGTGGTGCAGGACATCTTCCTCACCAAGACCGCCCAGCTGGCCGACGTCGTGCTGCCGGCGTCGGCGGCCTGGTGCGAGAGCGACGGCACGTTCACCAACTCCGAACGCCGGGTGCAGCGCGTCCGCAAGGCCCTCGAACCGCCGGAAGGCGCGCGCGACGACATCGAGCTGCTGTCGGAGCTCGCCCGCCGGCTCGGCCACGACTGGCACTACACCGGCGGCCAGGAAGTCTGGGACGAGCTGCGCTCGCTGTCGCCGATGCACGCCGGGATGTCCTACGCGCGGCTGGAAGAGCTCGGCGGCATCCAGTGGCCGTGCTACTCCGAGGACACCCTCGAGCCGACCTTCCTGCACGGCCGGCTGTGGGCCGACGACCCGGCCGAGCGGGGCCGCCCGGCGCCGTTCACCGTGCTCGAGCACAGCCCGCCGGTCGACCTGCTCACCGAGGAGTTCCCGATCCGGCTCACCACCGGGCGGCGGCTCGACTCGTACAACACCGGCGTCCAGTCCGCCGGGTTCCCCTCCCCGATGCGGCAGGGCGAGACCCTGGACCTCTGCCCGGAGGACGCGCGGTCGCTCGGCGTCGAGCCCGACGAGCTGGTCCGGATCTCGTCGCGGCGCGGGGAGATCGTCGCGCCGGTCCGGCTCGACACCGGGCTCAAACCGGGGCTGGCGTTCATGACCTTCCACTTCCCGGACGAGGTGGACGTCAACGTCATCACCATCGAGGCGACCTGCCCCATCGCCGGGACCGCCGAGTACAAGGCCGCGGCGATCCGCGTCGAGAAGCTGACCGCGGGAGTCTGACGATGGATCTCAAGCTCCTCGACGCCGTCGCCACCCGCGAGGAACGCGACGCCGTCGCCGGGTTCGCCGGCGGCGGCCGCGACCGGCTGCTGCCGGCCCTCCACGCGGTCAACGACCGGGTCGGCTGGATCAGCCAAGGCGCGCTCAACCTCATCTGCGAGACGCTGCACGTGCCGCCGGCCGACGCGTACGGCGTGGCGACCTTCTACTCGCTGTTCGCGCTGGAGGAGCGCCCGGAGCGGGTCGTGCACGTGTGCACCGACCTGGCCTGCCGGCTCAAGGGCTCCGACACCGTGTGCGACGTCCTCACCGAGCACGTCGGCGCCGCGGGGAAGGCGCGCGGCGGGGTCACGTGGCTGCGCAGCCCGTGCCTCGGCGTGTGCGAACGAGCCCCCGCGGCGCTGACGTTCCAGGCCGGCGACCCGGCGACCGCCGAGCTGCTCGCGCCGGCGACCGGCGCGTCGGCCGTGCTGGCGGCGGGGCGGGCACCGTCCGCTTCGGACGGTGCCGCTCCGGTGATCCACCAACGGGAGGGGCTGCGGCTGCTGCGCCGGGTGGGCGTGGTGGATCCGTCCAGCTTGGACGACTACCGGGCGGCCGGTGGCTACGCGGCACTGCGCAACGCCCTGCGCATGGGCGAGGCCGCGGTGATCCGCGAGGTCACCGACGCGGGGCTGCTGGGCCGGGGCGGGGCGGCGTTCCCGACCGGGCGCAAGTGGGCCGCCACGGCCGCCCAGCCCGCCGGGCCGCACTACCTGGTGTGCAACGCCGACGAGAGCGAGCCCGGCACGTTCAAGGACCGGGTGCTGCTCGAGGGCGACCCGTTCGCGCTGGTGGAGTCGATGACGATCGCCGCGTTCGCGATCGGGGCCCGCCGCGGTTACGTCTACCTGCGCGGGGAATACCCGCGGGCACTGCGATTGCTGCGCAACGCGATCGCCGTCTGCCGGGAGCGCGGGTTCCTCGGCGTGGACATCATGGGCCACGAGGGGTTCTCGTTCGACATCGAGATCCGGCGTGGCGCGGGTGCCTACATCTGCGGCGAGGAGACCGCGATCTTCAACTCGATCGAAGGCTTCCGCGGCGAACCCCGCACGAAGCCGCCGTTCCCGGTCGAGAAGGGGTTGTTCGGCAAGCCGACCGTGGTGAACAACGTCGAGACGCTGGTGAACGTGCCGCTGATCCTCACCGAGGGCGCGGCCGCGTACCGGGCGATCGGCACCGAGGCCTCGGCCGGGCCGAAACTGTTCTGCCTGTCCGGGAACATCGAGCGGCCGGGCGTCTACGAGGTGCCGTTCGGCACTCCGTTGCGTGACCTGCTCGCTTTGGCCGGCGGCGTACCCGAGGGCCGCTCGCTGCGCGCGATCCTGCTCGGCGGTGCCGCGGGTGGGTTCGTCCGGCCCGACGAGCTGGACCTGCCGCTGACCATGGAGGACGCGCGGGCGGCGAAGACGACGCTCGGGTCCGGTGTCGTCCTGGTGCTGGACGACCTGGCCGACCTCGGCGGATTCCTGTTGCGCATCGCGGAGTTCTTCCGCGACGAGTCGTGCGGTCAGTGCGTCCCGTGCCGGATCGGGACCGTGCGGCAGGAGGAGGCGATCCGGCGCGTCCTCGCGGCCGGCTCGGAGGAGCGTCCGCTGCTGCGCGAAGTGGGCGGGGTGATGCGGGACTCGTCGATCTGCGGCCTCGGGCAGACCGCGTGGAACGCCATCGAGTCGGCCATCGACCGGTTGGGAGCACTGCAGTGACCATTGTGGACATCGGAATCCCGCGTCGGCTGGTCGAGCTCACGGTGGACGGCTCGACCGTCCGCGTTCCGGAAGGCTCGACGATCCTCGACGCGTGCACGGCGGCGGGCAAGGAGATCCCGACCCTGTGCTACGGCGACACTCTCGAGCCGGCGAACGCCTGCCGCGTCTGCATGGTGGAGGTGGAGGGGTCGCGGACGCTGGTGCCGTCGTGCTCGCGCAAGGCCGAGCCGGGCATGGTGGTGCACACGGATTCGGCGCGCACGCGCACGAGCCGCAAGGTCGTCCTGGAGCTGCTGGCGTCGGCGACGGACCTGTCGACGACTCCGGACGTCGACCGCTGGATGGCCGAAACGGGCGCGGATCCGGACCGTTTCGGCCCGGACGCGGCAACTGTCGCGCAACCGGCCTTGGTGGACAACGAGCTGTACGTCCGGGACTACGCGAAGTGCATCCTGTGCTACAAGTGCGTGGACGCGTGCGGTGACCAGTGGCAGAACTCGTTCGCGATCACGGTGGCCGGCCGCGGGTTCGACGCCCGGATCTCGACGGAGTTCTCGAACCCGCTGCCCGACAGCGCGTGCGTGTACTGCGGCAACTGCGTCGAGGTGTGCCCGACGGGGGCGCTGAGCTTCAAGCGCGAGTACGACAAGCGCGAGGACGGCACGTGGGACGAGTCCCGCCAGAAGGCGACGACGACGGTGTGCACGTTCTGCGGGGTCGGCTGCAACCTGACGCTGCACGTCCAGGACAACGAGATCGTCAAGGTGACGTCCCCGCACGACAGTTCGGTGACGCACGGGAACCTCTGCATCAAGGGCCGCTTCGGCTGGCAGCACGTCGAGAAGAAGAAGGACTAGCTCAGCGCGGCCGGACCAAGCCGGTTTCGTAGGCCAGGACCACGGCTTGGACCCGGTCGCGCAGCTCCAGCTTGCCGAGGATGCGGCCCACGTGCGTCTTCACGGTCGCTTCCGACAGCACCAGCTCGCCCGCGATCTCCGCGTTGGACAGCCCGGCGGCCACCTTCTCGAGCACCTCGAGTTCGCGTTCGGTGAGCCGGTGCAGGCCGCGGGAGGTCGGCGGGCCGCCGTCCGCGACGGGGTCGGGCAGCCGGTCGGCGACCGTGTCCAGCAGGCGGCGGGTGACGGTCGGCGCCACGACGGCGTCCCCGCGGGCGACCGCGCGGATCGCCGTGAGCAGGTCGTCGGGCGGGACGTTCTTCAGCAGGAACCCGCTGGCCCCCGCCTTCAGCCCGGGGAAGGCGTATTCGTCGACGTCGAACGTGGTCAGGATGAGCACCCGGGAGCGGGGCGAGCCGCGCACGATCTCGCGGGTCGCGGTGATGCCGTCCACCCCGGGCATCCGGACGTCCATCAGCACGACGTCGGGATCGAGCTCGGCCGTGCGGGTGACGGCCGCGGCGCCGTCGGCGGCCTCGCCGACCACCGTCAGGTCCGGCTGGGACTCCAGGACCAGCCGGAACCCCAGGCGCAGCAACGGTTCGTCGTCGACGAGCAGGATGGTGATCACGCGCCGCTCCCGAACGTCCCCAGCACTCGCCAGCCGCCGCCGGGCCGTGGTCCGGCTTCGACGTCGCCGCCGGCGACGCTCGCGCGTTCCCGCATTCCGCTGAGCCCGTGCCCGCCGCCGGTGACCGGGACCGGCGCCGGGCGTCCGTCGTCGAGCACCTCGAGAGTCACCAGCGGCTCGTCGTAGGTGAGGTGGATCTTCGCCGACGTCGGGGCGACGGCGTGCTTGAGGACGTTGGTGAGCGCCTCCTGGGCGACGCGGTAGACCGCCAGCTCGACGGTCGGCGGCAGCGGGAACCGGCGGCCGGACACCGTCCACGTCGCGGGCAGCCCGGTCGCCCGGACCTGGTTGACCAGTTCGTCAAGGGCGGCGATACCGGGTTGTGGCGCGCGGGGGCTGTCGTCGCCGTTGCTGCGCAGCACGGTGAGCAGCCGGTGCATTTCGTCCAGTGCCTGCCTTCCCGTCGCCGAGACGTGCTTCGCGGCCGCCTCGGCCTGGGCGCCGTTGGTGCGGGCGGCGAACGCGGCGCCGTCGGCGAGCGCGATCATCACCGAGAGGTTGTGCGCGATGATGTCGTGCATCTCGCGCGCGATGCGGGCCCGTTCCCGCGCGGCCGCGATCTGGCTCTCCTGGTCGCGTTCCCGCTCGGCCCGCACCGCCCGGTCGTGCAGCGACGCCAGGTACGCCCGGCGAGTCCGCACGTTTACCCCGAGCGCGAAGGCCGCGGTGACGATCGCGGTGGTGAACACCAGGCGCGCGAAGAACGTCCCGAGCCCGGTGTCCTCACCGATCCCCGCCGCGGTGAGCGCGACGACCGTTGCCACCGCCGCCGCGACGCGGAACCGCTCGCGGTACGCGGCGACGGTGTAGACGGCGATCAGCACGGCGACCGTCGTCGGCGGGAACTGCGGCTCCAGCAGGTCCTGGACGACACCGAGCGTGGCCGTGAACACGAGCACGGTCAGCGGGAACCGCCGCCGGAACCCCAGCGCCGCGACCAGCGCGAGCAGGACCACGGCGAGGTGGGGCCCGCCGGCGGACCCTTGCGCGCCGACGACGAGCGAAAGGCCGAGGAGGCCGCACGCCAGCAGGAGGTCGGCGGGCACCGGGTGCCGCCGCGCCCACGCGCGCAGCGGCTCGACGCCCGGCCACGCGGAGCGGAACCCGGGGGCGAGGGAGGTGTCGGTCACCCGCCCATCATCTCCTCCCGGTCGCCGCGGGGGCACGGTTTCAGGCATCCCGCCGCTTCAGCACGACGGCGGCCGCGGCGAGCGCGACGACGACGTAACCGCAGAACCACGCGAAACCGGTCCAGGGAGCGAGGCTCAGCGCCGACGGCCGCACCGTGATCAGCGCCTGCCCGGCGTTGCTCGGCAGGTACGGCACGACGTGCGGGATCCAGCTCTCCGGGAGCACGCCGGCCAGGCTCGGGACGATCATGACCAGGAAGACGAGCGCCGCGATGGCGCCGGCGGTGTGGCGGATCAGCCAGCCGAACGCGACCCCGAGCAGCCCGACACCGGTCAGGTAGAGCCCGGCCCCGGCCACCGCGCGGAAGACGCCGGGTTCGGCCAGGCTCGTCTCGATGTCCTGGGAAGAAAGGAAAGCCTGACCGCCGAGGAAAGCCGCGAAGGCGGCGACCTCGCCGACCACGAACGTCACCGCCGCGAACACGGCCGCCTTCGCCGCCAGCACCGGCGTCCGGGTGGGGACGGCGGAGAACGTCGAGCGGATCTGCCCGGTGGTGTACTCGCCGGAGACCACGAGCACGCCCAGGACGCCGAACGCGAGCTGGACCAGGACGTATCCCTGGATGCTCAGCGCGGTCGGCTCGAGGCGCGCCCGGCTCTGCTCGGTCATCACCGGCCAGCGGTCGGCGTTCAGTGCGCAGGTGAGCCAGCCCAGGCCGATCATGCCGACCAGGGCCGTGGTGACGGTGATCGGCGTGGACTGCAGGGAGCGGAACTTGACCCACTCCGAACTCGCCACGCGGGGAAAGGTGACGCCGGTCGTCATGCGGGGTGTCCTTCGGTTTCGTGGACGCGGTACTCCAGCGCGCCGTCGGTGAGCTCCATGAACGCCTCTTCGAGCGACGCCTCGACGGGCGCGAGCTCTTCGAGCGGGATCTGGTGGCGGCAGGCGAGCAGCCCGACCTCGGCGCTGCCGACGCCGTGCACCTCCAGGAGCCCGGGGGCGGTGCTGGTGACGTCGATCCCGGGGCCGGTGAGCAGTTCGCGCAGCTCGGCCGCGCGCGGGGTGCGGACCCGGACGACGTCGGCCGAGGCGCGGCTGATGAACTCGCGCACCGACGTCTCGGCGATGACCCGGCCGCGCCCGATCACGACGAGGTGGTCGGCGGTGAGCGCCATCTCGCTCATCAGGTGCGAGGAGACGAACACCGTGCGCCCTTCGGCGGCGAGGCGGCGCAGCAGCGTGCGGATCCACAGGATGCCCTGCGGGTCCAGGCCGTTGACGGGTTCGTCGAGGATCAGCGTGGCCGGGTCGCCGAGCAGGGCGGCGGCCATGCCGAGCCGTTGTCCCATGCCGAGCGAGAACCCGCCCGCCCGCTGGTGTGCGACGCCGGCCAGGCCGACCAGGTCGAGCACCTCCTCGACGCGTCGCCGCGGGATTCCGTTGGTGAGCGCCAAAGCCAGCAGGTGGTGGTAGGCCGACCGTCCCGGGTGGACGGCCTTGGCTTCGAGCAGCGCCCCCACTTCCCGCAGTGGCGCCGGATGGTCCGCGTACGCCTTGCCGTTGACCGTCACCGAGCCCGAGGTGGGCGCGTCCAGTCCCATGATCATCCGGATCGTGGTGGACTTCCCGGCCCCGTTCGGGCCGAGGAACCCGGTCACCGCACCGGGAACGACGGTGAACGTCGCCCCGTCCACCGCCGCCCGCCCGCCGTAGCGCTTGGACACCGCACGTGCCTCGATCATCTGACTCCCTTCGTCGCGGCCGAAGGTAGGCCGGGACGACGGCGGGAACGACCGGCTGGAGGGCGATCTTGACGCGCCACCGGTGCGACTCGCGGCGTAGGCGCTACGCCGGAGGTCGTAGGCGGGTGATCAGGCGAAGCGGACGGTGAACCGGTTCTCCGGCGAGTGCGCGGCGTCCTCGGCCATGACGTCCGTCATCAGCTGGGCGATCTTCGCGAACAGTTCCGCGCCGAGGTTCTCCTCGCTGACCGCGGCATCCGCCCAGACCAGCTCGACCGGCCGTTCGACGTCCCGGTACAGCCGATCCCAGAGCGCGTTGAGGTTCCGGCCGTAGTACGGCCCGAAGTCGAGGGGGCCGGCGAGCTGGTCGTGGAGGTCCGCCTCCGACCGGATGGCCTTCCCGTCGATGACGACGCGCACGGTCTTGTCCCTTCGGCAGCCGGGAAGTGCAGCGCCCAGGTTATCGGGCAGCGGGCCGTTGACCCCGACGCAGGTCAGCAGCTATTCTCGATATGCGAAAGAAAAATTCCGGATAGTGAAATTCGAGGTCGCGATGCCAGAAGAGGGGCACTCCCTGCCGTACGTCGCCAACCTGTCGATCCTGTTCAAGGAGGTACCGCTGCTCGAGCGCGCGGTCGCCGCGCGGGAGGCCGGGTTCACGGATGTCGAGTACTGGTGGCCGTTCGACACCGCGGTCCCCGCGCGCGACGAGATCGACGCCTTCGTGCGGAGCCTCGACGGCGTCCGGCTGCGCGGGCTGAACTTCTACGCCGGCGACATGGCGGCGGGGGAGCGGGGTCTCGTGTCGTGGATCGGCCGCGAGACCGAGTTCGCCGACAGTCTCGTCGTCGCGCTCGGCATCGCCGAACGCACCGGGTGCCGCAGCTTCAACGCGCTCTACGGCAACCGGCTCGACGGCGAAGACCCCGCCAAGCAGGACGATCTGGCGCTGGTCCACCTCGCGACGGCCGCGGAGGCCGCCGCGAAGATCGGCGCGCAGCTGGTCCTCGAACCGCTCTCCGGCGCGGACCGCTATCCGCTCAAGACCGCCGCGGACGCCGTGGCCGTGCTCGACGACCTCGGGCGCGACAACGCGGCGCTGCTGGCCGACCTGTACCACCTGGCAGTCAACGGCGACGACCTGGACGCCCTGTCCACGACGCACCTCTCCCGGATCGGGCACGTGCAGATCGCCGACGCACCCGGGCGCCACCAGCCCGGCACCGGCTCGCTGGACATCGACGGGCACCTCGCAAAGCTGCAGAACGCGGGTTACGACGGGTTCGTCGGGATCGAGTACGTCCCGGAACCCGACACCGTCACGTCGCTGGCCTGGCTGCCGAAAACCCGAAGGGGACGAGCATGAAACTGGGATTCATCGGACTGGGCGTGATGGGTGCCCCGATGGCCGCGCACCTGGTCGCGGCCGGGCACGACGTCAGCGGCTACGACGTCACCACCGCCGCGGGGGAGAAGCTCCAGGCCGCTGGCGGGCGCGCCGCGACCGGGGTCGCGGACGCGGTGGCCGGGGCGGCGGTCGTGATCACGATGCTGCCGAACCACCCGCAGGTCGAGGAGGTCGTGCTGGCCTCGGGCGGGGTTCTCGACGCCGCCGATCCCGGCACGCTGCTGATCGACATGAGCACCATCCGGCCCGAGACGTCGATCGCGGTCGCGGAAGCCGCGCGGGACAAGAAGATCCGTGTCCTCGACGCTCCGGTGTCCGGCGGTCAGGCCGGGGCCGAACAGGCGTCACTGTCCATCATGGTCGGCGGCTCCGAAGAGGACTTCGAAGCCGCGAAGCCGGTGTTCGACGCGGTCGGCAAGACCATCGTGCACGTCGGCCCGCACGGCGCCGGCCAGGTCGTGAAGGCCGCGAACCAGCTCGTCGTCGGCGGCATCTACGGCCTGGTGGCCGAGGCGATCGTGCTGCTCGAAGCGTCCGGTGTGGACGCCGCCATCGGCCTCGATGTGCTCGCCGGGGGACTGGCCGGCAGCCGGATCCTCGAGCTCAAGCGCAAGTCCATGGTGGACCGCCAGTTCGCGCCCGGGTTCCGGATCGACCTGCACCACAAGGACATGGGGATCGCGCTGGCCGCCGCCCGGCAGGCCGACGTCGCGCTCCCGCTCACCGGGCTGGTCGCCCAGCTCGTCGCCGCCGGCCGCGCCATGGGCCACGGCTCCCTGGACCACTCGGCCTTGCTGAAGGTCGTCGAACAGTTGTCGGGCCGCGTCCCGGCGGAGGTGTGACATGCCCAGAATCCCCGCCATGCAAGCGGTCGTCGACGTCCTGGAGAGCGAAGGGGTCGACACCGTCTTCGGCTGCCCCGGCGCCGCGATCCTCCCGCTGTATAACGCCCTACAAGGCCGGGCGATCGAGCACCTGATCGTCCGCCACGAAGAGGGCGCGACGCACATGGCCGACGGCTGGGCCAGGACGAACGGCAACGTCGGCGTGGCCATCGGCACGTCCGGCCCGGCCGGGACGAACATGATCACCGGGCTCTACACCGCGCACGCGGACTCGATCCCGATGATCTGCATCACCGGCCAGGCCGCCACGACCAAGCTGCACCAGGAGGCCTTCCAGGCCGTCGACATCGTCGAGATCGCCAAGCCGGTGACGAAGTGGGCGGTGCAGGTCAAGGAGGCCGCGCAGCTGCCGTGGATCTTCCGCGAGGCGTTCCGGATCGCCCGCTCGGGGCGGCCGGGACCGGTGCTCATCGACCTGCCGATCGACGTCCAGAAGCAGGACATCGAGTGGGACTCCTCGATCGACTCGCCGCTGCCGGTGACGGCCGTGAAGCCCGCGGCCGCGCGGGTCGAACGGGCCCTCGACCTGCTCCTCGCCGCCGAACGCCCGCTGATCCTGGCCGGCGGCGGCGTCGTCCTCGGCGAGGCGAGCGAGCAGCTGCGGGCCGCGGCCGAGCGCCTGGACGTCCCGGTCCAGGTGACGCTGATGGGCAAGGGCAGCTTCCCCGAGGACCACGAGCTGTTCGCCGGGATGGCCGGCATCCAGACGTCGCAGCGCTGGGCGAACGCCGCCTTCCTGGAGGCGGACCTGGTGCTGGCGCTCGGCGCGCGGTTCGGCGATCGGCACACCGGCGAGCTGTCGGTCTACCGGGGTGACCGCAAGTTCATCCACGTCGACATCGAGCCGACGCAGCTGGGCAAGGTGTTCGGGCCCGACCTCGGGATCGTCTCGGACACGCGGGAGTTCCTCGACGCGCTGCTGACGGCGCTGGACAAGCGGGAAGTCTCTCAACGGCGCGAGTGGGTAGGCCGGATCGCGGAGCTGAAGGAAGCGCTTCCCCGCCGCGACGACTTCGACGCTCTGCCGATCAAGGCGCCGCGGGTCTTCAAGGAGATCAACGAAACCTTCGGCGAGGACACCTACTTCGTCACCGCGATCGGGCTCTACCAGATCTGGTCGGGCCAGTTCCAGAAGGCGCACAAGCCGCGTCACTACCAGGTGTGCGGCCAGGCCGGCCCGCTCGGCTGGGAGATCCCCGCCGCGATCGGGGTGAAGAAGGCGCGGCCGGACGCCGAGGTCGTCGGCGTGGTCGGCGACTACTCGTTCCAGTTCCTGGTCGAGGAGCTGGCGGTGGCCGCCCAGTACGACGTCGGGTTCGTGCTGATCATGCTCAACAACGAGTACCTCGGCCTGATCCGGCAGGCCGAGACCGGCTACGACATGAACTTCGAGGTCGACATCCACTACGACTCGAACGGCACGGACAACGTCAAGATCATGGAGGCGTACGGCTGCTCCGGCACCCGCGTGCACGAGCCGGCCGAGATCCGGACGTCCCTGGAGTGGGCCCGCAAGGAGGCCGAGCGCACCAGCCGGCCCGTCTTGGTGGAGATCATGATCGAACGTGAGGGCAACGCCGCCATGGGCGCCGCCCTCGACGCCGTCCGGGAGTTCGAGCCCGCGTAACACCCGCGTGACCAAAGGCCGCCGTACGAGACCCTGACCTCGTGCGGCGGCCTTTCCGCGTCCGCGATCAAGGGGTTGTCGGAAAGTACAAACCGGGGCCGTAAATTCACCCGTCTTTCAGGGGTTTTGCCGTGGTCCCGGCCACACTCCAGCGTGTGTACTTCTTGCCGAAGCAGCCCCGAAAGGACGTCCACAGTGGAATTCCTCCGACCCGCCACGCTGGCCGACGCGCTCGCCGCGAAGGCCGCGAGCCCCGGTGCGGTCCCGATCGCCGGCGGCACGGACGTGATGGTCGAGCTCAACTTCGACCACCGCCGTCCCGGCGCCCTGCTCGACCTCGGCCGCGTCGCCGAACTCCACGAGCACGGCACCGACGGCGGCCGGATCCGGCTCGGCGCGGCCGTGCCCTACACCCGGATCATCACCGAGCTGGGCAGCCAGCTGCCCGGCTTGGCGATGGCTTCGCGGACCGTCGGCTCCCCGCAGATCCGCAACCGCGGTTCCGTCGGTGGCAATCTCGGCGCGGCTTCGCCGGCGGGCGACTCGCACCCGGCGCTCCTGGCCGCCGACGCCGAGGTCGAGATCGCTTCGGTCCGCGGCACCCGGATCGTTGCGGCGAAAGACTTCTACGTCGGGGTGAAGAAGAACGTCCTGGAGCCGGACGAGCTGATCACGGCCGTGCTGCTAGCTCCGGCCACCGGGCCGCAGCAGTTCAGCAAGATCGGCACCCGCAACGCCATGGTCATCGCCGTCGCCGCCTTCGGGCTGGCGCTGCACCCGTCGGAAAAGCGCGTCGGCACCGGCGTCGGCTCGGCCGCGCCCACACCCCGCCGGGCCTTCGACGCCGAAGAATTCCTGGCCGGCGAGCTGGACTGGGACGCCCCGAAAGCCCTCAACGACTCGGTGAAGCGCCGCTTCGGCGACCTGGTCGCGTCGGCCGCCGCGCCGATCGACGACGTCCGGGGGAGTGCCGCGTACCGCCGTCACGCGCTGAGCGTGATGGCGCGGCGCACGCTGACCTGGGCCTGGGGCGAATACTGCGAAGGGAGCGCGAAGTGCGCGTGAACGTCACCGTCAACGGCGAGCACCGCCGGGCGGACAACGTCTGGGAGGGCGAAAGCCTGCTCTACGTGCTGCGTGAGCGGCTCGGCCTGCCGGGCTCGAAGAACGCCTGTGAGCAGGGCGAATGCGGTTCGTGCACGGTCTACCTCGACGGCGTGCCGGCGTGCGCGTGCCTGGTCGCGGCCGGCCAGGCCGAGGGCCGGGACGTCGTGACGGTCGAAGGGCTCGCTTCCGGAGACGCCCTGGACCCGGTGCAGGAGGCGTTCGTCGGGCAAGGCGCCGTCCAGTGCGGCTTCTGCACGCCCGGCCTGCTGGTCGCCGCGCACGACCTGATCGAGCGCGTCCCCGACCCCAGCGACGTCGAAATCCGCGAGGCCCTCGCCGGCAACCTCTGCCGCTGCACCGGCTACGAGAAGATCCTGGACGCCGTCCGCGACGCCGCCGCGAAGAAGGCGCTCCGATGAGCGCCCCGGCCCGCTCCTCGCAGGAGCTGCACGACACGATCGCCGGCGGCATCGGCGAGAGCCCGCTGCGCCCGGACGGCACGCTCAAGGTCCGTGGCGAGTTTGCCTACTCCTCCGACCTGTGGCACGAGGACATGCTGTGGGGCGCCACGCTGCGCAGCCCGCACCCGCACGCCCGGATCGTCCGCCTCGACGTCTCCCGGGCGCTGGCCCAGCCGGGGGTGCACGCGGTGCTGACCCACGAGGACGTCCCTGGCGAGAACGTCTACGGGCTCAAGTTCCAGGACACCCCGGCGCTGGCCTCAGACCTGGTCCGCTACCAGGGCGAGCCGGTCGCGATCCTCGCCGCCGACCACCCGGAGATCGCGCGGCAGGCGCTCAAGGAGATCGTCGTCGAGTACGACGTCCTCGAGCCGATCACCGACCCCGAGCGCGCCGCGCACGACGACTCCCTGCCGAAGCTGCACCCGGGCGGGAACTTGGTCCGCCACCAGCGGATCGTCAAGGGCGATCCGGCCGCGACCGCGGACGTCGTCGTGGCCGGTGTCTACGAGATCGGCATGCAGGACCAGGCGTTCCTCGGCCCGGAGTCCGGGCTCGCGGTGCCGGCCGAAGACGGCGGCGTCGACCTCTACCTGGCGACCCAGTGGCTGCACGTCGACCAGCGCCAGACCGCGAAGGCTCTGGGTCTGCCCCTGGAGAAGGTGCGGCTGACGCTGTCCGGCGTCGGCGGCGCGTTCGGCGGCCGCGAGGACCTGTCCATGCAGATCCATTCGTGCATGCTGGCCCTGCGCACCGGACGCCCGGTGAAGATGAGCTACAACCGCCTGGAATCGTTCTTCGGGCACGTCCACCGCCACCCCGCGAAGATGTACTACGAGCACGGCGCGACGAAGGACGGCAAGCTCGTCTACGTCCGGGCGAAGCTGTACTTCGACGGCGGCGCGTACGCGTCCAAGACCCCGGTGGTGGTCGGCAACGGCACCACGCTCAGCGTCGGACCCTACGATGTGCCGAACGCCCACATCGAAGGCTGGGGCGTCTACACGAACAACCCGACGTGCGGCGCGATGCGCGGGCTCGGCGCGGTCCAGCCGACCTTCGCGTACGAGTCCCAGATGGACAAGCTCGCCACGGCGCTGGGCATGGACCCGGCCGAGCTGCGGATCCGCAACGCGCTGAGCGAAGGGTCCACTGTGGTCACCGGGCAGGTGGTCGACTTCCCGGCGCCGGTCGCCGAGCTGGTCCAGCGGGTGCGCGACCTGCCGCTGCCGCCCGAGCCCACCGGCGAGCGCGACATCCGCGAGCTGCCCGGCGGCGCGTCCAACACCACCCACGGCGAAGGCGTCGTCCGCGGTGTCGGCTACGGCGTCACCATCAAGAACATCTCCTACGCCGAAGGCCTCGACGACTACTCGACCGCCCGCGTCCGGCTCGAGGTGCTCGGCGGCGAGCCGGTGGCGATGGTGCACACCGCCGCGGCCGAGGTCGGCCAGGGCCTGGTGACGCTGCAGCAGCAGATCGCCCGCACCGAACTGGGCCTGACGCGGGTGAGCGTGCACCCGGCCGACACGAGTGTCGGCGACGCCGGCTCCAGCTCCGCGTCACGTCAGACGTACGTGACCGGCGGCGCGGTCCGCAACGCCTGCCGCGCGGTCGCCGAGGCGGTCTACGCGCGGCTCGGAGTGCCTTCCGAAGGCATGTCCCTCACCGGCGGGAAGGTCGTCGCGGCCGACGGCGAAGTCGTCGCGGACCTGGCCGAACTGCTCGGGGACACGGCGATCGAGGAGACCCGCGAGTTCCACCACCGCCCGACCTACCCCCTGGACCCGGAGACCGGGCAGGGCGACGCCCACGTCCAGTACGGCTTCTCGGCGCACCGCGCGGTGGTCGACGTCGACCTGGACCTCGGCCTCGTCAAGGTGGTCCAGCTCGACTGCGCCCAGGACGTCGGCAAGGCGATGAACCCCGACGCCGTCGTCGCCCAGATCCAGGGCGGCTCGGCCCAGGGCCTCGGCCTCGCCGTGATGGAGGAGATCCTGGTCGAGGACGGCAAGGTGCGGAACCCGTCGTTCACCGACTACCTCATCCCGACCATCCTCGACATGCCGCCGATGCGCGTCGACGTCCTCGAGCGGCCCGACCCGCACGCGCCTTACGGCGTCCGCGGCGTCGGCGAACCACCCACGATCTCCGCCACGCCGGCGATCGCCAACGCCATCCGCGCGGCCACCGGCCTCGAGCTGCCGCGCGTCCCCATCCGCCCCGAACACATCACTGGAGTCTGAGATGACCACGTCGATTTCCGCCGAGACCGAATGGCTTGACGAAGCCGTCCGCATCGCGGAGACCAACGTCGCGAACGGCGGCGGCCCGTTCGGCGCGCTGATCGTCAAGGACGGCGAGATCGTCTCGACCGGCGTCAACCGCGTCACCGCGAACCTCGACCCGACCGCGCACGCCGAAGTCGTCGCGATCCGGGCGGCCTGCCAGGCGCTCGGCACGTTCAAGCTGGACGGCTGCGTGCTCGTCTCCAGCTGCGAGCCGTGCCCGATGTGCCTGTCCTCGGCGCTGTGGGCGCGCGTCGACAAGGTCCTCTTCGCCGCCGACCGCGACGACGCGGCCAAGGCCGGCTTCGACGACCGCGCCTTCTACGAGCTTTTCGACCGTCCGCGCGAAACGTGGACGGTGCCCGTGACCCGGCTGTCCACGAAGGACGGTTTCGCTCCCTTCGCGGCCTGGCTCGACAAGGCCGACCGCACCGACTACTGATCCGCCGACTTCTGACCCACAAGGCCAGCTGACCGGAGCACAACCGAATCGAACGTCCCGCTCGCCCAGGCACGGCGTTGTGCCTTGGCCTGGCCGAGCACCCCCACCGGCAAGGGCAGGACGCATGACCCAGGTAGAGATCCACGAACCCGAGCTCGACGAAGTACCCCCGCAACGCCGATCCCTGCTGGACAAGCTGTTCGAGCTACGCGCCCGGCAGAGCACCGTCGGCCGCGAAGTCCGCGGCGGCGTCACGACGTTCGTCGCGATGGCCTACATCGTGCTGCTGAACCCGCTCATCCTCGGCGCCTCCGCCGACATCACCGGCGCCCGGCTGTCGGCCGCGCAGGTGACCACGGCGACCGCGCTCGCCGCCGCGGTGATGACCATCCTCATGGGCGTCGTCGGCAACGCGCCGCTCGCGCTGGCCGCCGGCCTCGGCATCAACGGGATCGTCGCGTTCCAGATGGCGCCGTCGATGACCTGGGCGCAGGCGTTCGGCCTGGTCGTGCTGGAGGGCGTCTGCATCGTGCTGATGGCCGTCAGCGGGGTCCGCGAGCGGATCATGAACGCCATCCCGCGGCCGCTCAAGATGGCGATCACCGTCGGGATCGGGCTCTACATCGCGCTGGTCGGGCTGGTCAGCGCCGGGTTCGTGACCCGGATGCCGGACGCGGCGCAGACCACGGTTCCGGTGCGCCTCGGGGCGAGCGGGCACCTGCACGGCTGGCCGATCGTCGTGTTCTGCTTCGGTCTGCTGCTGATGATCGTGCTGATGGCCCGCAAGGTCCCGGGGGCGGTGCTGATCAGCATCGGCGTGGCGACGGTGTTCGCCGTCGTGCTGCACGAGGGGTTCGGTGTCGGCGGCTGGGGCCTCACTGCCCCGGCGCTGCCCGACCACGTCGTCGCGGCACCGGACTTCGGGCTCTTCGGCCACATCGACCTCTTCGGCGGGTTCGCCTCGGCCGGCGCGCTCGCGGCCACGGTGTTCCTGTTCACGCTGGTGCTGTCCGGGTTCTTCGACGCGATGGGCACGATCACCAGCGTCTCCGACGAGGCCGGGCTGTCGAAGAACGGCAAGGTGCCGCGGATGGGCCGGATCCTGCTGGTCGACGGCGCGGGCGCGATCGCGGGCGGGGTCACCGGCTCGTCGCCGAACACGGTGTTCCTCGAGTCCGCGGCCGGGGTGGGTGAAGGCGCCCGGACGGGTCTCGCGAGCGTCGTCACCGGGCTGCTGTTCGCCGGGACGCTGCTGTTCACGCCGTTGGCGGGGGTCGTCCCGGCGCAGGCCGCGGCGCCCGCGCTGGTGGTCATCGGCGGCATGATGGTCGCGCAGTGCCGGAACATCCCGTGGAACGACCCGGACTACACGATCCCGGTGTTCCTGACCGCCGCGCTGATCCCGTTCACCTACTCGATCACCAACGGCGTCGGCGCCGGCCTGATCGCGTTCGTGCTGATCAAGATCGGCCGTGGCAAGTGGCGCGAGGCCGGCTGGCTGCTTTCCCTGCTGGCGCTGGTGTTCGCGGTGTACTTCGCCGTCGACGGCGTCGAAGCCCTCTTCCGCTTAGGAGAATCCCCGTGGCCCTGATGTTCTTCAACGGCGGCGCCATGCGCGGCGAACCCCTGCACCACCTCCTCGACGGCTCGCCGTTCGTCTCGACGGCGGAGACCGCGCCGAAGTACCGGTTCTACGCCGTCGGCGACCAGTGCCCGGCGCTGTACCCGGTGTCGCACGGCGGCGCGGCGGTGACCGGCGAGGTCTACGACGTCTCGCTGGACGACCTGCGGGACAAGGTGCTGCCGTCCGAGCCGCACGAGCTGGAACTCGGGGTGGTGGAACTGGCGGACGGCAGTTCGGCGTTCGCCATGCTGCTGCGGCGGCCCTACACCTCGCACGTGGCGTTGCGCGACATCACCGAGGTCGGCGACTGGCGGGCCTACAAGGCGAGCGCGTGAAGGTCCTGGTCGCGCCGGACAAGTTCAAGGGGTCGCTGACCGCGGCCGAGGTGGCGTCGGCGGTGGCTGCCGGCCTCGCCGACGTCCGCCCCGCCCTCGCGGTGCAGGCCCTGCCGGTGGCCGACGGCGGCGACGGCACGGTGGACGCCGCCGTCGCCGCCGGGTTCCGCCGGGTGCGAGTACCGGCGCGCGGCCCGACCGGCCTGCCGGTGACGGCGTCCTACGCGGTCCGCGGGGACACCGCCGTCGTCGAGCTGGCGGAGGCGTCCGGGCTGCACCGGCTGCCCGGAGCGCCGGCGCCGCTCACCGCGACCAGCGCCGGCACCGGCGACGTCCTGTCCGCCGCGGTGCGGGCCGGGTGCCGCCGGGTCGTGCTGGGCGTCGGTGGCAGTGCGTGCACCGACGGCGGCGCGGGCATGCTGGCCGCACTCGGTGCCCGGCTGCTGGACAGCGCCGGCCGGGACCTCCCGCCCGGCGGGGCGGCCTTGTCCCAGCTGGCTTCGCTGGATCTGTCCCGTTTGGACCTGTCCGCAGTGGACATCGAATTGGCGAGCGACGTCGACAACCCGCTCTACGGCCCGCGCGGGGCCGCGTCCGTCTACGGGCCACAGAAGGGGGCGTCGCCCGCCGACGTCGAGACGCTGGACGCCGCACTACGGCACTGGGCGTCCCATGCCGGGCCGGAGTTCGCCGAGCGGCCCGGTGCCGGGGCCGCCGGGGGAGTGGGCTTCGCCGCGATGGCCGTGCTGGGCGCCCGGATGCGGCCGGGCATCGAGCTGCTGCTCGACCTGCTCGGTTTCGACGCGGCCCTGTCCGGGGCCTCGCTGGTCGTCACCGGCGAGGGATCCCTGGACCGGCAGACGCTGTCCGGCAAGGCCCCGGCGGGGGTGGCCCGCGCCGCGGCGGCGAAGGGCATTCCCTGCGTCGCGGTGTCCGGTCGCTGTCAGCTGTCCACTGTGGAGCTGGCCGGCACGGGCATTTCGGCCGCGTACGCGTTGACCGACCTCGAACCGGACCCGGCGCGGTGCATGGCGGAGGCGGCGCCCCTGCTGCGCCGCCTCGCCCACCGCGTCGCGGCCGACCACGTAAATCCGTGAATGTCGCATTGAGGGACGTAGAGTCCCTCGATGCGACATTCACGGGCTTACTTCTCGCTGTCCAGGTGCTCCAGCATGGCGGCGGCGTAGCGGTCGCCCGCCGCGGCGCCGGCCGGGACGGCGGCCTCGATCGCGGCCAGGTCGCCGGCCGTCAGCTCGACGTCGGCGGTGCCCAGGGACTCGGCCAGCCGGGCCCGCGTGCGGGCGCCGACCAGCGGGACGATGTCCTCGCCCTGCGCGGCGACCCACGCGATGGCGAGCTGCGCGGTCGTGACGCCCTTGGCGGCGGCGAGCTTGCCGAGGGCGTCGGCCAGCGCCAGGTTGCGGTCGAGGTTCTCGCCCTGGAACCGCGGGCTGTAGCCGCGGAAGTCGGCCGCGCTCAGTTCGCGCGACGGCGTCCAGTGCCCGCTGAGCAGGCCGCGGGAAAGGACGCCGTACGCGGTGACGCCGACGCCCAGTTCGCGCGCGGTGGGCAGGATGTCGGCCTCGATCCCGCGCGACAGCAGCGAATACTCGATCTGCAGGTCGGAGATCGGGTGCACGGCGGCGGCGCGGCGCAGGGTCTCCGCGCCGACCTCGGACAGGCCGATGTGCCGGATGTACCCCGCCTGAACCAGCTCGGCCAGCGCGCCGACCTGCTCTTCGATCGGCACGGTCGGGTCCAGCCGGGCCGGGCGGTAGACGTCGATGTGATCGGTGCCGAGGCGGCGCAGGCTGTAGGCGAGGAACGTCTTGACGACGTCCGGGCGGCCGTCGTTGCCCAGCCAGCTGCCGTCCGGGCCGCGCAGCGCGCCGAACTTGACGCTGATCACCGCCTTCTCGCGGCTGCGGCCCCGGAGCGCGTCACGCAGCAGCAGTTCGTTGTGGCCCATGCCGTAGAAGTCGCCGGTGTCGAGCAGGGTCACGCCGGCGTCGAGGGCGGCGTGGATCGTCGCGACCGACTCGGTCTCATCGGCCGGGCCGTAGAGGTCGGACATGCCCATCAGGCCGAGGCCGAGGGCGCTGACGGCCGGACCGGTCCGGCCGAGGGTGCGGGTGTGCATGGGGTCTCTCCCTGTTTCCGTTGATACCCGAATGACCGTATCACCGATATCAAACGAGTGCTACTGGAGATTTGTTACCATTGGAACCATGGCAACGAAGACGGCGACGGACACCCGCGAGCGCATCCTCGAAGCGGCAGCGGCGCTGCTGGTGGCAGAGGGGCGCGACGGCCTCTCGACGCGCGCGGTGAGCGCGGCGGCGGGCGTCCAGCCACCGGCGCTGTACCGCCTCTTCGGCGACAAGGACGGCCTGCTCGACGCGGTCGCCGCGTACGGGTTCGACGAGTACCTGACAAGCAAGCGCGAGCTGGGGTCCACGGGCGACGCGGTCGAGGATCTCCGCCGAGGCTGGGACCTGCACGTCGAGTTCGGCCTATCGCGCCCGGAGTTCTACGTGCTGATGTACGGCGACGCGCGCCCCGGCCGCACATCCCCGGCCGCCCGCGAGGCCGAAGCGATGCTGCGGAGCATCATCGAGCGAGTGGCAGAAGCCGGTCGGCTGCGGGTGAGCGTCGAACGCGCGGCGCGGCTGGTCCACGCGACGGGCATGGGCGTGGTCCTCAACCTGATCGCAACACCGGAGGCAGACCGCGACCCCGAGCTGTCAACGACGGCCCGCGAGACGGTGTTGAGCCGCATCCTCACCGGCCCCGAAGAGCCAGCCGGCTCCAACCTCCCGGAGCGGGCGATCGCGTTGCGCGCAGGTCTCGACGGCGCGGCGGTGCTGAGCGAAGCCGAGCGGGTGCTGCTGGCGGAGTGGCTGGACCGCATAGCCGACGCGTAAGCAACCGGCCCCGAAGGGGCTAACACCCAGACCCCCCCGCAACCCCGATCCGAAGCCAGAACACGGCCGGCAGGGCCGGAGCTGTCGGCCGTAGTCACAATCCGGCTTCGGGGTGGCGGAGACCGAGCGTCGACCGAGCACCCATCCGGCCCAGACCTGGATCGATCCAGAACGATCGGACATTGCTTGTCACCCCGCCGAGGCCCAATATGTTGCGACCCACAACATATTGACGACAGAGCCGTCGGAGGGTCCCGATGATCAGGTGGAAAGCAGTCCTGGCCTGCGCCGGAGCAGGAGTCCTCCTAGCCGGCGCACTCCCCGGCACAGCACTGGCAACCGGCACCGCAACGGACTGCTGCGGAGGCGGAGCATCCTGGGCAACGGGCAACAAGTCCGCCCTCGGAACCTCGACCACGACGACCAGCCCGGTCTGGTTCACCGTGGCCGACGGCGTCACGTCCGAGGTCTTCTACCCCCGCGCCGACGTCCCCAACATGCAGGACATGCAGTTCGTGGTCACCGACGGCAGCAGCTTCGTGGACCTGGAGCGCGACGCGACGAACCACGTCGTGTCGATGCCCGACGAGAAGGCCCTGCAGTACACCGTCACGAACACGGCCAAGAGCGGGAAGTACCGCATCACGACCGACTACGTCACCGACCCGGCCCGCTCGACGCTCGTCCGCAACACCCGCTTCCAATCCCTGGACGGCGGCAACTACCGCCTCTACCTCCTGGCCAACCCGTCGATGGCCGGCGGCGGCGCCAACGACAACGCCTGGTGGGACGGCAGCGGCCTGCTGGCCGGCGGCACCGAGACGCTGTTCGGCGGCGTGGCCACCACGGTCGTCTCCGCACTGCGCGTTTCGACCGGGTTCACCGCGCACGACAACGGCTACAGCGGCGCGGGCAGCGACTGCCTGGTCGACCTGCGCGCCGACAAGACCCTGAACAACCAGTTCGACAACATCGCCGGCACCGGCAACGTCGTCCAGTGTGGGCAGATCCCGGTCGGCACGGACACGACGTTCACCGTCGCCCTCGGCTACGGCGGTACCGCGGCGGCCGCCACTTCGGCCGCGAGCGGGTCGCTGAGCAGCGGGTTCTCCGCCGTGGCGACGTCGTACCGCAGCGGCTGGAACTCCTATGTGGGCGGGCTGAAACCCGCGCCCGCCAGCGTTTCCGGGGACACGCAACGGCGTCGCGCCTACTACGTCGCGGCGATGGCGCTCAAGACCGCGGAGGACAAGCAGCACCCCGGCGCGAGCGTGGCGGGCCTCGCGACACCGTGGGGCACCTTCACCAACGGAGACCAGCTCAACGACGGCTACCACCGCGTCTGGGGCCGCGACCTCTACCAGCAGGCGACCGGCCTGCTGGCCGCCGGCGACAGCGCGCAGGCCAAGCGGATGGCCCAGTTCCTCTGGAACTCCCAGTGGATCGGCAGTCCCACCGCGGGCGACGGCATGACGTACCCGGCGGGGTCCTTCCCGCGCTACAGCCCGGTTTCCGGCGTCGCCGGTGCCAGTGCCCAGCAGCTCGGCTGCTGCGAACAGCTCGACCAGGACGCCGACGCGATCCTGCTGGCCTGGCTGACCGGCCTCACCGACGCCTCGACCTACGCCAAGGTCAAGACGACCGCGAACCACATCGTCGCGACCGGCCCGGACACCACCGAGCGGTGGGAGGAGCAGTACGGCAAGTCGCCGTCGTCGGTGGCGGCCGAGATCGCCGGGCTGATCGCCGCGGGCGCCCTCGCCCGGGCCAACGGCGACACCGCGAGCGCGACGTCGTGGGAGTCCACGGCGGACTCGTGGCGCAACTCCCTGGCCGGCTGGACCGTGACGACGTCCGGCTACTGGGGCGGGCACACCTACTACGAACGGCTCGACCGCGCCGGGAACCCCAACGACGGCGCGACGATCTGCTTCGACGAAGGCTGCTTCTACGAACACGACGTGACCGACTTCGGCTTCCTCGACCTGGTGCGGCTCGGCATCCGCCCGGCCGGGGACGCCACGATCGCGAACTCGGTCGCGCCGACCGCGGCGGCGTCCGACGGCAACTCGGCGATGCAGGTGACGCTGCCCAACGGCGACGTCTACTTCCACCGCTACCCGCACGACAACTACGGCGAGAGCACCACGGCCTGCACCGGCTGGCCCGCCGGCGGCAGTCAGCGGTTCGGGCGGCTGTGGCCGGTGCTGTCGGGGGAGCGCGGGCAGTACGAGCTGGCCAACGGCCGGTCGGCGGCGGTGTACCTGAAGTCCATGGCGGACTCGGCGAACGATGGCTACTTCGTGCCCGAGCAGGTCTGGGACCGCGCCGACGTGGGCTGCTTCGGCCTGGGCCGCCCGACGGGCAGCGTGGGTCCGCTGATGTGGGCCGAGGGCCAGTACCTGCGGCTCGCGCAGAGCATGGACGCGGGCCACAACCTCGACACGCCGTCGATCGTGAAGTCGCGCTACGGCACCTGATCGGCCAGGACGCGGGCCCGGGTCAGCAGCTTCTCGACCCGGGCCCGCAGCTCCGGGGTCCCGCGGCCGAGGTCCGGCAGCAGGTTCGCGTAGTCCGACACGAGGCTCCGGTAGCTCCGGGCGAACTTGCTCGTGCCCGTCTGGCGGGCGTAGCGCCGGTCCAGGTCGATGATCTCCTGGGCCAGCACGGCCGCGGCCGCCGCGAGCTCGGTCCGCTCGTCCGCTTCCGCGTCCCGGCGTTCGCGCCTCGCCAGTGACACCCGGGTGGCCCGGCGCGCGGTGAGGTAGAGCGCCGCAGAGCCCAGGAGCACCGCTCCGATCGCGGCCGCGGCGACCAGGTACCGCGGCAGCGAGGGGCTGACCGTGCGGCCGCCGTCGGGAATCGCGCCGGAGCGCACCAGCAGGTCGTAGTTGACGACCATCACCTTCAGCGCTTCCACCGGGCGGTCGGCGAAGGCGTCGATGCCGTTGCCGATCATCGACTCCGCGACGAACGCCTTCCCGAAGTTCTCGTCGTCGCTCCCGGGCAATCGCGAACAGCCGTACTTCTCGAAGTCGTCGCCGTCCCGGCTGAGCATCACGGCGAGGGTGCCGTCGGCGGCGCTGCCCAGGCTGTCGCACGCGTCGCTGAGGTCCGCGCCCGGCTCGAGGAAGCCCACCACCAGCCGGCGGTTGCCGATCACGCGTTCCGCGGCCGGCCGGTCGAGGGTGATCCCGGGCGCGGCGTACACCGACGCCGACCGCAGCTGCCGGGCGACCGGACCGTCGAACACACCCGCCGACCACACCGCCCAGCCCGCCAGCACCAGGCAGCCGAGCACCGCGATCCCGAACGCGGAGCGGAAGAACCGTTTCACGCGAGCCTCCCTCGCAGGTACTCGGCCGGCCGGTACTCCGGGCGGCCCAGCAACCCGGCCGTGCTGTCCAGGTCCGCCTCGGCCGCGTCGAGCAGGCCGTGGACGTGCTGGTCCGGCAGCTTTTCGGTGAAGGCGTCCCGAGCTGCCGTCAGCTGCGTGATCCCGCGGGTCAGGGCGGCGGCCGACGCGCCGCCGGTCAGCCCCGAGATCTCGACGGCGAGCGCGGTCAGCCCGGCCAGGCGCGCCGGCACGCCCGTTCCGGCGGGCCGGTCCGGGCGCACCACCCGGCGGGCCGAGAGGACGAGGAACCCGAGCGCGCAGGCGGCGAACAGCCACGGCAGCGCGGGCAGCGCGACCCGGAGCGGGTCGAACGGGGTGTAAGGCAGCGGGCGGTCGAACAGCCCGGCGTAGCGGATGGCCGTGACCCGGTCGAGCCACGCGCCCAGGACGTTGCGCTGCGGGTAGGCGTAGGTGCTGAGCCGGTCCGCGAACTGGCCGTAGAAGCTCGCCGTCGCGACGTCCGCGAACGCGTCGGCCGACGGCCCGTCGTACTCGATCCACTGGCCGTACATCGCGACGATCGGGCGGCCGGGGAACTCCTTCGCCAGCGCCGGTCCGAAGTGGACCAAGGGCTGACCGGCCGGTTGTTGCGGCAGGGCCACGTACAACGGCTGGGCGCCGGGGAACGCGGCGGTCGTCGCGGGCACGTCCGCCAGGGTCGCTCCCGGGGCGACGTACCGGCCGGTGCCGCGCAGCGCCGCGGTGACCTCGGCCAGTTCGCCGGCAGCCGGGTCGCGCCGGGCGAGGGCGGGCTGGTCCGGGGCGTCCGGCTGGTGGTTGAGGTGGGCGACCAGGGTGGTCAGCGACTCCGTGACGTCGCCGGTGGCGAACTGACGGATCCACTCGGACGCGCGGTCGGCCGAAGCCTGCAGGACGCCGCCGGTGACCTCGGTGCCGATCACCTGGACGGTCGCGTCCTCGACGTCCTTCACCCGGGACCGGGCCTCCTTCGGCAGTCCCGGCGGGGCCACGAGGATGCGGACCCCGGCGCTCCCGGCCGCCGCCTGGACGGCCTTTTCGTCCCAGGTCGCGATCGCACCCGGCAGCCGCACGACGGGGGCGGCCTTGACCATCGCCGTCAGCTGCTCGGCCGAGGGGACGGTCGCGCCGCTCAGCTCGCCGGCCGAACCCTCCGGGATCGGGTCGCCGCTCGCGGGGGCCCGGCCGTAGCTGACGCTGGTGCTTTGCTGCTGCACGAGGAGGAACGTCACGAGCACGGCCCCGGCGGCCGCGAGCAGGACCCAGCGAATCCGGTCAGCCACGGGCCGTCGCCTGCCAGAGCACATCGGCCCGCCGCGCGTGGTCTTCGGCGGTCCGCGCCGCTCGCGTGCCGCCGTGCGCGGCCGCGATCGTCTCGGCACGGGCCAGCAGCTGCTCGGCCTCGGGCTGCGGAGTGGACGCGGCGTCCCGGCTGACGGCGGCGCTGTCGATCGCCGCCCGCGCGGCCGACCAGGCCGTCCGCCGGCGCAGGTCCCGGTCCCGCCACCACGGCCACGCGGCCACCCCGACCCCGGCGGCGGCGATCACCACCGCGCCGAGCACCCACACGAGCCACGTCATCCCGGTCACCTTCGCACTTCGATCTTCGGCGAGAAGGTCATCTTGACCGCCCGGGCCCGCGAATGTGACGACGTTGCCGCATTGTGTCCCAGTCGAGCACCGGACGAGTGGACGGACGACATGCCCCCTCGGCGTGTCGTCCGTCCGGGTAGCCGACCCTCCAGGTACGCGAGCCGACCGTCCGGGTACGCGAGCCGACTCTCCGGGTACGCGAGCCGACCGTCCGGGTACGCGAGCCGACCGTCACCGGACCAAGCGGACCGTCTTCGCGGCGGGGACGAACGTCGCGGTCTGGCCGCGGGTGAGGGCGACCTTGTCGGCTTCGAGGCCGTCGCCGAACGCGACCAGGCGGTCGGACTCGACCTCGACCGTGAGCGGCGCCGACGTCAGATCCCCTTCGGTGCACGTGGTCCCGGTCGTCGGCGACGGCCACGCCTCGCGCACGAACCAGACCAGCCGGGCCTCGCCGGGCGCCGGCAGCCGGAGCCCGCTCCCGCGTTCCCGCCACACCGACCCGCACCAGCCGGTCGCGCCGGTGCCCGTTCCGACCAGGATCCCCGACGACGCCTGGCGTTCCGCCGGCCCGCCACCGACCCCCAGCCGGTAGCGGGCCGTCTGGTGCCCGGCGTGGCCCAGGTAGATCTCGTTGAGCGCGAGCAGCCGCTGGCCGTCGTCCGAGGTGAGCTCGGCCATCGTGCGGTGCTCGACGTCGCCGGTCGAGCGCACCAGATCCGCGACGGCGGCCGGCGGGTGGCGCACTAGGACCCCGGGCGCGCCGGGCGTCACGCCGATCACCGGCTGGCCGTCGAGGTACTTGGCGACGTTGGCGATCAGCCCGTCCTGGCCGACCACCACGACGACGTCTTCGGGGGTGAACAGGAACCGGTCGAGGTCCGCCCGTTCGACCTCGCCGCGGCGCCAGTCCAGCGGGATCGCCGCCGAGGCGGTGGCGAGCGCCGCGCGCACGGCGGCGTCCGCCTCGGTCACTTCGGCCAGGTCACGGCCGCGCGTGCGGAGGAAGAACTCCGCCTGGCCACGCGTGCCGTGCCGGGCGAGCAGCTCGTCCAGTTCGGTGCGCCGGTGCACCAGCACGACGCGCGGGGCGAGGCTCACGACCGCACGCCCAGCTTCGTCAGCAGCGGCGCGAGCAGGTCCGGCGTCACCGTCAGGCTGTCGATCTGCGGCAGGTTGCCGGCCAGTTCCTTCAGCGCCAGCCCGGTGAGGACGCCCTCGGGCAGGTCGCGGTAGGCCGCCAGCCGGGCGGCTTCCCCCGCCGCCTTCGCCTCGCCCAGCGCCCGCTTGCCCTCGGCTTCCACGAGCGTGAGACGTTCCTTGCGCGACGCCAGGGCCTCCGTCTCGATCCGGTTCGCCGCCGCGGCTTCTTCGGCCTGGCGCCGGGCGTTCGCGCCGCGCTGGGTGACGAGCTGCTCCTCGCGACGGGCCAGCTCGATCTGGCTTTGCAGCTCGTTCTCGCCGATCGCCCGCTCGCGTTCGACGGCCAGCGCACGACGTTCGAACGTCGCGCGGTCGGCCTCCTGCTGCACCTTCTCCCGCGCGGTCGTCTGCAGCGCCTTCTCGACCTCCGGCTCGGCCCGGATGGCGACGACGCGGACGTCGACGACGGCCGAGCCGGTCTGCGCGAGCCGGGTGTCCTCCTCGGCGAGCCCGGCGCGGATCCGGTCGCGGACCGCGCGCACGCCGTCGACCAGCGCTTCCTCAAGGGGCGTGCGGGTCAGCACCTCGACGGCGTACTGCTGGACGTTCTCGGTGAGCAGCCCGCTGATCTGGCCGAGGGGATCGCTTCTCCAGCGCCCGGTGTCCGGGTCGATGGAGAAGTCGATCCGCTGCGCGGCCAGCGCCGGGTCCTCGATCCGGAAAGTCAGCGCGAGCTGCACGGTGACGTCCTGGAAGTCGGCCGTGCGGGCGTGGAACAGCAGCGGCAGCTCGCGGTCGTCGACCGGGACCTCCGAGACGACCGCGGTCAGCGGCCGGTACCAGAACGACAGCCCGACGCCGTCGTGCGCGAGCTTGCCGCGGCGGTAGTGGCGGATGTGCACGGTGGGTGCGCCCCGCAGGTGCCGGAACCCGAAGCGGCGGTCGATGTCGGCCATGAGCCCTCCTCTTATCGTCGAGGTGACGATATGCGGACGACGGGCTAATCGTCAAGCTGACGATTAGCGGGTAGGGTGGTGGCATGGGTCACCCGCCGTTCGCCGTCACCGTCGACCTCGTCGTGCTCACCCTGACCGGGGACGAGCTGTGTGCCCTGGTCGTGCGCCGGGGCGTCGAGCCGTACCGGGGGGAGTGGGCGCTGCCCGGCGGGTTCGTCCGGGCGGACGAGGACCTCTCGGACGCCGCGCGCCGCGAGCTGGCGGAGGAGACCGGCCTGGCGCCGGGGACCGTCCACATCGAACAGCTCGCCGGCTACGGCGCCCCGGACCGGGACCCGCGGATGCGGGTGGTGACGGTCGCGTACCTGGCGCTGGCACCGGACCTGCCGACGCCCAGCGCGGGCACCGACGCGGCGGAAGCCCGCTGGGCCCCGGTGCGGTCACTGGCCCGCGAGCACCTGGCGTTCGACCACGACCGGATCCTCGCCGACGGCCTCGAGCGGGCTCGCGCGAAACTCGAGTACTCCCCGCTGGCGACGGCGTTCTGCGCCCCGGAGTTCACCGTCGCCGAGCTGCGCCGGGTGTACGAGCTGGTCTGGGACACCCGGCTCGACCCGCGGAACTTCCACCGCAAGGTGACCGGCGCGGAGGGGCTGCTGGAGCCGACCGGCGGCACGACCACCCGCGACGGCGGACGCCCGGCCCGGCTGTACCGGCGCGGAAAAGCCGAAGTGCTGTACCCGCCGATGCTCCGAGCGTGACGTTCAGGCCGCGCCGAGCTGAAGGGCGGGGCTCAGGCTGCCCGGGTCGGCACCAGCCGTCGCGCGGCCGTGACCAGCGGCAGCAGCCGCGTGCCGAAGTTGCGGGCCGCGAGGCCTCCGCGCGTGGCCGGGATCAGCAGAGCCGCCGCGGTGGAGACGTTGCGCTGCTTGGGTTCCACGAGCTTCCGGTGTGCGCTCTCGTACCGCCGGAACGCCGACGCCGCGTCACCGGGTGTCCGGCCCAGCTCCTCGGCGAGGGTGTACGCGCCCGCCATCGCCAGCGTCGAGCCGTCGCCGAACAGGGACACACACGACGCCGCGTCGCCGGCCAGCGCGATCCGCCCCGACGCCCAGCCGCCCATCCGCACCCGGCTCACCGAGTCCAGGTACAGGTCGTCCGCCTCGCGGACGCGCTCCAGCAGCTCCGGCACGCGCCAGCCCGCGCCCTCGTACGCGTCGGCGAGCATGCGCTTGTGCAGCGCCGCGTCCCGGTGGTCGAACCCCGGCACGGCGTCGCCGCGGAACATGAACGCCGCGATCCCGGTGCCGCGCGCCGGGTGCACCGCGACCGCCCGGCCGGGCGAGTTGTACATCACCAGCTCCGTGCGGTCGGCCGGCGGCTCGGCCAGCGGCAGCGTCGCGATGTAGACGCCCATGTGCTCGACGAACGCGTGCTCCGGCCCGAACGCCAGCCGCCGCACGGCCGAGTGCAGCCCGTCCGCGCCGATGACCAGGTCGAACCGGCGCGGTGCGCCTCGGTCGAACGTGACGTCGACGCCGCCCTCGTCCTGGTGGAGCTCGGTGATCGAGTCGTGGAAGACGAACTCGGTGTCCGCGCGGGCGGCGTCGTGCAGGATCGCCGCGAGGTCGGTGCGCGGCAGTTCGATGCCGCCGTCGCCGCCCATCGCGACCCGGCCGGTCCGCCGTCCCGCGTCGTCGACGAACTTCAGCGACGTCACGGCCGTGCTCGCCGCACGCAGCCGGGCGGTGATGCCCATCCGGTCGGCGACCCGCGCGGCCGGCCCGCGGACGTCGACCGGGCTGCCACTCGACCGCAGCCCGGCGGCGCGCTCGACGACGGTCGGCCGGAAGCCCGCGCGGGCCAGCCAGTACGCCAGCGTCGGCCCGGCGACGCCCGCGCCGGAGATCAGTACGGTCTGCTCGGTCATGGTTTCTGCCCCCATCATGGTCCTGACCATCGGTCAGGACCGACCGTACGCTCCTGTCCGGCGGTCAGGCAAGGCGGCTAGGCTCCGACGATGACCGACGACACCCGCGCCCGGATCCTGCGCGCCGCGCTCGAGGAGTTCTCCGAGCGCGGTTTCCACGCGACGTCGGTCCGGGAGCTGGCTGAACGCGTCGGGATCACCAAGACCGCGGTGCTGTACCACTTCCCGGGCAAGGCCGACATCGTCACGGCGCTGGCCGAACCGCTCCTGGACGACCTCGAAGCGGCCATGACGAAGGCCGCGGCGGCCGCCGACCTCCGCGCGGCGGCGATCGAAGGACTCCTCGACGTGTGGCTCGGGCACCGCTACCTGCTGCGGATGAACCTGCGCGACCTCGGCCTGACCGCGTCGAAGACCGTGTTCGACCGCTTCCGCGACGGCATGCTCACGGCGAACCACCTGGTGGCGGGCGCGGACGCGGACCTGGCCGGCCGGGTCCGCGCGGCGCAGGCGATCGCGATGCTCAGCGACCCGGTGGTGCTGTTCGCCGACGCTCCGGTGGCCGAGCTGCGCGCCGCGGTCCTCGACGGCGTCGACCGGCTGTTCGCCGCGCCGGAACCCGAGGGCAGGCCCCGCGCCCGCCGCGGCCGGCCGACGGTGATGAGCCCGGAGACGATCGAGGAGGCCCGGCGCCTCTACGACGCGGGCCACGCCCCGGCCGAGATCGCGACCGCGCTCGGCGTCTCGCGCGCCACGATCTACCGCCACCTGCCCGGCGTCGAATAATGAGACACATTAATGAGACTTATTGAGACTCGACCTCGATGGCGGGCAGTTCCTCCAGTTGCGCGGAAGTCAGCTTCGAGGCCGCCTCGAAGACTTTCGCCTGGTGGTCCTTGATCCGCTCGTCCACCAGGCGGCTCAGCTCGAAGGCCAGCCGCCCGGTCTGCCGGACTGTGACGTCGTCCACCAGTGGCCGGACGGCGGACGTGATGACCACTCCCGACGCCTCTCCGGTCGAGGATTGTGAGACGCCCACCGAGTAGGTTTCGCGCGGGTTGACCGGCCCGTCGATCGAGAAGTCGCGGATCCGGCCGAGCAGAGCGTGCCACTCGGCGACCTCGCCCGGCACTTCGGTGGCTTCGACGTCGGCGACCGTCAGGCCCATGCCGCGGTCACCGGTGCGGAAACACCGGGCGTACGAGTTGAGCGCCGACACCCAGAGCGCTTCGACGAGCACGGCGTCCACCCGCGGGTGGGCCAGCTCCGCGACCAGCCGTTCGCAGCACTTGAGGGTGAACTGGAGGTCGTCGAAGATCGCGACGAGGTCGGCCAGGCCCAGCGCACCGGGCGTGGCCAGCTGCCGGGCACTCGAAGGGGTGGTCGTGGAAGGGGTCATCCGGGACGCTCCTGTCCTGCGGCCGTCTGGACCTCAACGACACCGCATCCGGGAGCGTCCCGGGGTCTCAATTTGCGACACCACCCGCCACGGGCCGCAGCGACAGGGTGAACGACGTCTTCCGCGGCACCAGCCGGTACCGCGGCAGCACCCCGGGCCCGCAGGCCGCGGTCCCAAGACCGTGCTGGGCCACGTCCAGCGTGAGGTGCACCAGCGAACCGGACTCCAGTTCGTCGGTGTGCCGCGCCGCCTCGAGAGCCGCCGCCGTCCAGCGGCGGGCCGTGAAGTCGAAGGCCGGTTCCCCGTCGACGCGGATGCCCGTGCCGTCCGGGTCGGTCAGGCGGGCCCAGCGCACGTCTATCCGGTTGCCGTTCTCCTGCGGGAAGACGTACGGCGTCTGCAGGCCGTCGACGCTGCTCGAGAACCGCCCGATCCTCACGGCCTGGCGGCTGTCCGGGTACGCCTCGCCGGGACCGCCACCGAACCACTCCGCCGAACCGAACGTGCCCGGGACCGCCATCGCCAGGCCGAGCCGGGGGAGCGTGCCGGGGAACTCGCCGTCCGGGGTGACGTCCACGCGCAGCCGCAGGCCGCCGTCGAAGGCCGTCCACGTGTAGTCCGCGAACAGACCGAACGGCTGCGCCGGCGGGGCGACGCGGGTGCGCACGACGAGCTCGTCCCCGTCGGCGTCGACGGCTATCACACGGTGCTGCAGCCGGTGCAGCCCCGCGTCGAGCCACTGTGAAGCCTCGGACGGCCCGGGTGACGAGCCGCGGTCGTTGTCGGTGGTCGCGCGCCAGACGTCCAGCCGGGGGCCCTGCACGGCGTGCCCGCCGAGTGACGTCAGCGTGCCCGTCACGGCGTCGAACTCGCCGGCACCGAGGATGAGCTGCCCGGCCGTGCGGAACACCGGCCCGCGCGTCGGGGGCGAAGGCCGGGTGGGCGCCGGAGACACCGGCACCTGGCCCCAGCCGACGACGTGTCCGGCGGGCGCCCACGCGGTCGAGGAGGTCAGCGACGCCGAGACGGTCAGCCACGATTCGCCTTCGGTGGGCGGCAATGGCGGCAACGACAGGGAAGTGCTTTGTCCTGAATGGATGGTCGGTACATCGAGGACACCCCGGGCGACGGCGGTTCCTTCGTCCTCGAGCACCCAGGTGAACGTCAGGTGGCCGGTGTCCACGAAGTCGTAGTGATTCGAAACCCGCAGGCCGGAAGGATCGGCGTCGATCCGGATCGGCTCGATGATCTTGGCGAACTCCGTCAGCCCCGGCGACGGCGTCCGGTCCGGGAAGAGCAGGCCGTCGATGACGAAGTTGCCGTCGTGGAGGGGTTCGCCGAAGTCGCCGCCGTACGCGAAGTGGCCGGGCGCGGCCAGGCCGTGGTCGATCCACTCCCACACGAACCCGCCCTGGCAGTTCGGGTACCGCTCGAACAGCTCGCGGTACTCCAGCAGCCCGCCCGGCCCGTTGCCCATGGCGTGCGCGTACTCGCAGAGGATGAACGGCAGGTCTCGACGGCGCTCGTTGTCGTCTTCGCGACGCCCGATGTGCTCCACTTCGGACGGTGTCGCGTACATGCGGCTGTGGACGTCCACATAGGTGCAGTCGTGGTCACCCTCGTAGTGCACCGGCCGGGTCGGGTCCCGGTGGCGCACCCACTCCGCCATCCGCGCCAGGTTGTCCCCGGTGTGGCTTTCGTTGCCCAGCGACCAGAGGATCACGCTGGGCCGGTTCTTGTCCCGTTCGACGGTGCGCCGCATGCGGTCCAGGTAGGCGTCCGTCCATATCGGCTCGGAACTCGGGTTGCGGTCCCAGCCGAGCGGCCCGAACCCGTGGGTCTCCAGGTCGCACTCGTCGATCACCCACAGGCCGTACTCGTCGCACAGCTCGAGGAACGCCGGGTCCGGCGGGTAGTGACTGGTCCGGACGGCGTTGACGTGGTGGCGTTTCATGAGCAGGACGTCGGCCAGCGCGGTCTCGCGCGACACGACGCGCCCGATGCGCGGGTCGTGTTCGTGCCGGTTGACCCCGCGCAGCAGCAGGCGCCGCCCGTTGACCTTGAGCTGCCCGCCCTCGATCGTCACGGTCCGGAAGCCGATCCGCACCGGAACGCGTTCGGCCACTGTGGACAGCGTCCCGTCGTAGAGGCGGGGTGTCTCGGCGCTCCAAGGCTCGACGGGCAGCTCCAGCGGCTCACCGGCCGGATGGCTTGCGACGCCCAGCGAAGGGATGTCCAGCACGACGTCCGCGCCGGTTTCGACCCGGATCGTGCCCAGCCCGGTCGTGTGGTCGTAATCCGCGCGGATCCAGTGGTCGCCGATGCCGCCGGACGGCCGGGCGAGCAGCGTCACGGACCGGAAGATCCCGGACAGCCACCACATGTCCTGGTCTTCGAGGTAGCTGCCCGCCGACCACTGGTGCACGCGCACGACCAGGACGTTGTCCCGCGGCCGCAGCAGCGTCCCGACCTCGAACTCCGAGGGCAGCCGGCTGCCCTTCGTGACGCCGAGTTCGGCGCCGTTGAGCCAGATCCGGCCGCACGAGTCGATCCCGTCGAAGCGCAGCAGCGCGGACCCGGCCGGCCAGCCGTCGGGCAGGTCGAACCGCAGCCGGTGGTCGCCGGTCGGGTTCTCCGACGGCACGTGCGGCGGGTCGACCGGGAACGGATAGTGCACGTTCGTGTAGGCGGGCCGGCCGTGACCGTGCAACTGCCACAGCGAGGGCACCGGCAGCTCGTCCCACGCCGAGTCGTCGAACGCGGGATCGGCGACGTTCGGGGGAGCGGCGGCAAGGCTCGGTGAGAGCCGGAACCGCCAAGTGCCGTTCAGCGACAGCGACGGGGCGTCGGAGGTGAAGGCCGCGCGCGGAGCCACTGAGCCGTATCCCGGTCCGGGGTCTTCGACGTACGCCATGGCACCTCCCGTGAGCGTTCCCGTGAACGTTCACGGGACCGGCTGCAGTGTGCTGACCGCCGCGTCGGCGTGTCAAGGGATCAGGCGGATTCCCGCAGGTGGAGCCGGGCGCGGACGACCAGCTCACCGGGCTCGAGGGGCGCGGCACCGGTCACGAGCCGCATCGTCTGCTCGACGGCCAGCGCGCCGAGCGCCCGGGTGTCGATGGCGACGCTGGAGAGTTCCGGGTCGACGAGGGTGCCGAGGGCCAGTCCGTCGAAACCGATCACCGCGAGGTCGTCCGGGACGCGCAGGCCGAACCGGCGGGCTTCGCGCAGGGCGCCGATGGCGATGACGTCGTTGAAGGCGAACACGGCGGTGACGTCGGGGTGCGCGGCGAGCAGGCTTGCGAGGGCCGCGCCGCCGCCGTCGACGGTCTGGGCGGCCCGCGCGATCCACCCGGGCGCGACCGCGATGCCGTGCTCGGCGGCGGCCCGGAGGAACCAGGTCCGGCGGATGCTGGGTTCGCGCCCGTCGTCGTCGAGCATCCCGATCCGCCGGTGCCCGCGCCCGACGAGGTGGGCGACGGCCTCGCGGACGCCGTCTTCGCCGTCGACCGAGATGCCGCTGAACCGCGGGGTGCGGGGATCGCGGCCGAGCAGCACCACTGGGATGCCGGGGGTGAAGCGGTCGAGGTCCTCTTCGGACCGGCTGAAGTAGCCGACCACGGCGTCGACCTGCGAGCCGATGACCCGGAGGGTGGCGAGCTCCTGTTCGGCGTCGCCGGCGGTGTCGTAGACGACGACGTGCCAGCCGCGCGCCCGGGCGGCCGCCAGCGCCCCGGAGGCGACCTCGGTGAAGAAGGGGTTGAGCAGGTCCGGCACGACCAGGCCGATGGTGGTGGTGTCCGGCCGGACCAGGCCGCGGGCGAACCGGCTCGGCCGGTACCCGAGCTCCCGCGCGGCGTCGAGGACGCGCTGCTTGGTCGAGCCGTCGATCTCGGCCTTGTCGTTCAGGGCACGCGACACGGTCTGCCGCGAGACCCCGGCCGAGCGGGCGACGTCGTGGATCGTCACCCGCCGGGGTTCCGTGCTCGAGGACACCGCCCACCTCCTGTCGGAGGTCGAGTATGCCCGCCCGTGGCCCCTGCGCTACCCGGGCGGCCGTGATCGAAGCGCCGACCCTCTGCTCACGCGTGTCGACCGTTCCGGCTCAGAAGATCGACCAGCCGGTGAGCGTCGTGAAGCGGTCCAGCGCCGACACGCCCGCCACGGAGTTCCCGCGCGCGTCCAAACCCGGGCTCCACACGCACACCGCGCACCGGCCCGGGACCACCGCGACGATGCCGCCGCCGACGCCGCTCTTGCCCGGCAGGCCGACGCGGTAAGCGAACTCGCCCGCGGCGTCGTACGTGCCGCACGTCAGCATCACCGCGTTGATCCGCTTCGCCGCGCTCAGCTCGAGCAGCCGGGTGCCGTCGTTGCGGATGCCGTGGCGGGCCAGGAAGAGCGCCGACCGCGCGACGTCCGCGCAGCTCATCGCGATCGAGCACTGGCGGACGTACTGGTCGAGCACCGCCGGCACCGGGTGGCGCATGTTGCCGTAGGACGCCATGAAGTACGCGAGAGCGCGGTTGCGATCGGCGTGACCCGCCTCCGACGCGGCCACCTCGGGGTCGACGCCGATGTCCGGCCGGCCGCTCTCTTCGCGGAGGAACGTCAGCAGCGCGTCGACCGCGTCGCCGTGGCGGGCGAGTTCGTCGGTCACCACGAGCGCGCCCGCGTTGATGAACGGGTTGCGCGGGATGCCGTCCTCGTGTTCCAGCTGCACCAGCGAGTTGAACGGGTCGCCCGACGGCTCGCGCCCGACGCGCGCCCACACGCCGTCGCCGCGGGAGAGCACCAGCGCCAGCGTGAACACCTTGGACATGCTCTGCACCGAGAACGGCCGCTCGAAGTCGCCGACGCCGTGCAGCGCACCGTCCACTTCGGCCACTGCCATGCCGAACCGGCGCGGCTCGATCCGGGCCAGGGCGGGAATGTAGTCCGCGACGGCGCCGCGGCCGACCTCGGGCGCGACGTCATCGGCGATCCGGTCCAGCAGCGCCGCGAGGTCCACGGCCGTAGCGTAGAAGCCGCGTCCGGCCGGGCGCGCGGCGCCCCTGTCGAATCGGTCCTGTCAAATCGAAACGGGGGGAGAGCAGCGGAAAGCCCGCGGTGATCTCCGGCACACCTTAAGTCTTCCTTAGCCCGCTTGGTGACCTGCCGCACACGCTTTAACGTCTGGCAACCATGGATTCCTCGCTGCTCACCGAAAAAGGTGAAAGCTACTCGAAAGCACTGGGCAACCGCCAAGTGCAGATGATCGCCATCGGCGGCGCGATCGGCGTCGGGCTGTTCCTCGGCGCCGGCGGCAAGCTCCACCAGGTCGGCCCGTCGCTGGTCCTCTCCTACGCGATCTGCGGGGTGGCCGCCTACTTCGTGATGCGCGCGCTCGGCGAGCTCGTCCTGCACGAGCCGAGCTCCGGCAGCTTCGTCACCTACGCGCGGAAGTTCATCGGCCCGTGGGCCGGCTTCGCCTCAGGCTGGATGTACTGGGTGAACTGGGCGATGACCGGGATCGCGGAGATCACCGCGGTCGCGATCTACGTCCACAAGTGGCTGCCGGACGTCCCGCAGTGGATCACCGCGCTGGTCGCCCTCGGCGTGCTGCTCGCGGTGAACCTGTTGAGCGTCAAGCTGTTCGGTGAGCTGGAGTTCTGGTTCTCGGTCGTCAAGGTGCTGGCCATCGTGGTCTTCCTGATCACCGCGCTCGGCCTGGTGTTCACCAGCGCCGACATCGGCGGCACGCCCGCCGGCGTGCACAACCTGACCGGCCACAGTGGATTCTTCCCGGCGGGCATCGGCATCGCGCTGATGACGCTGCAGGCGGTCATCTTCGCCTACTCGGCCATCGAGGTCGTCGGCATCGCGGCCGGCGAGACGAAGGACGCCCGCAAGGTGCTGCCGAAGGCGATCAACGGCGTCGTGTGGCGGATCGGCGTGTTCTACGTGGGCTCGGTGCTGATGCTGGCGATGCTGCTGCCGTGGCCGTTCTACAACGGTGACGAGAGCCCGTTCGTGACGGTGTTCAGCCGGCTCGGCATCCCGGGCATCGGTGACGTGATGAACGCGGTCGTGCTGACCGCGGCGCTGTCCAGCGTCAACTCCGGCCTCTACTCCACGGGCCGGATCCTGCGCTCGCTGGCCGAGAAGGGCGAGGCGCCGTCGTTCGTCAGCCGGATGAGCAGCCGGCACGTGCCCTACGGCGGCATCTTGTTCACCTCGATCGCCTACCTGCTCGGCGTGGTGCTCAACTACCTGGTGCCCAAGGACGCGTTCGACATCGCCATCGCGATCGCCTCCCTCGGCGTGATCACGACCTGGGCGACGCTCGTCTTCTGCCAGATGCGCCTGCGCCAGGCCGCCCTGCGCGGCGAGCTGGAGCGCCCGTCGTACCGGATGCCGTGGGCGCCCTACTCGGGCTGGGCGACACTGGCGTTCCTGGCCCTGGTGGTCGTGCTGATGGGCTTCTCGGACGGTGCCGAGAAGGTCGCGTTCTACTCGATCCCGGTGCTGGTGATCGTCCTCGCGGTGGGCTGGCGCGTGCTCTCGAAGCGGCGAGAAAGCGCCCCGGTCGAGTAGCGGCCGGGTGGAACGGCCTCCCCGAACTCCCGGGGAGGCCGTTCGTCTCAGCGCAGGTAGTTGTAGACGCTGGCCCGCGAGATCCCGAGCAGGTCGGTCAGCGCCGGGACCGCGTTCTTCACCTCCAGGAACCCGCGCTCCTTCAACGTCCGCACCAGGTCCTTCTTCCCGGCGGCCGGCAGGCTGCGCGGAGTGTGGCCGCGCTCGGTCGCGTAGTCCTCGACCAGCGCGCGCAGCTCGTCGGCCGTGCGGGCGCGCAGCGACTCGGTCAGCGGCGCCGGTTCGTCGGCGCGGGCGAGCCGGGTGAGCGCGCGGGCGGCGGAGCCGAGCAGGGAGACGTCGAGGTTGAGGCACAGCGCCGCCACGTACTCACCGCTCGCATTGCGGAGGCCGATCGAGGTGCTCTTCGCGGGCCGGCCGTCGGGGAAGCGGTTCGGGTAGTTCTGCAGCACGTCCGGGAACCCGGGATCGGCGATCCGGGCCAGGCCCAGCTCGGTCGCCGGGTCGCCGACGGCGCGCCCGGACAGCCCGCCTTCGATCGCGCGGACGGCGTGGGCCGGGTCGCGCAGGTCGTGCAGCACGACCTCGCACAGCCCGGGGAACATCCGGGCGACGGCCTGCGCGATCTTCTCGGCTTCGCGCAGCAGGAGCTCGTCCTCGGTCATCCGAGCAGCTCCCGCAGCTTGTCGGGCGCCTTCAGGCCGGAGCCGGTGAGGACGACGACGGTGGTCTCGCCGGGCCGGATCGCCCCGCGCTTCCGGAAGACGTCGATCGCCGCAGCGGCGGTCGCGCTGGTCGGCTCCGCGTAGAGGCCGAGCGAGGCCAGCCGGCGGGCGGCCGCGGCGATGGCGTCTTCGGAGAGAGCGGCCGTGTCGCCGCCGGATCGGCGAATGGCGGCGACGACCTCGGGAAGCCGGACCGGATGCCGGATGGCGGTCCCTTCGGCGACGGTCGGCGCGAACTCGGGTGGCCGCCGGTCGTGGACGGCGGCGTCGATGGGCGAGCAGTTGCGCGGCTGGGCGACCAGCAGGCGCGGCCGGCGAGTGATCGACCCGGCGGCCAGGAGCTCGCCGAACCCGAGGTCGCAGCCCAGCACGATGCTCCCGGCGCCGGCCACCGTGACCACGGCGTCCGGCGCGCGGAAGCCCAGGTCCTCCCACAGTTCGTAGGCCAGCGTCTTGGTGCCCTGCAGGAAGAAGGGGTGCCAGTTGTGGCTGGCGTAGGTCGTGCCGGAGGAGCGGCGGACGGCCTCGGCGGCGGTGTCGTCACGCGTGCCGGGCACGAGTTCGACCTGCGCGCCGTACGCGCGGGCCTGCAGGACCTTCGCCGCCGACGTCCCTTCGGGAGCGAGGATGGTGGCCGCGATCCCGGCGGCGGCGCTGTAGGCCGCGACCGACGAGCCGCCGTTGCCGGAGCTGTCCTCCAGCAGTTCCTCCACCCCGGCGCCGGCCAGCGCGGAGATCATCACGCTGGATCCGCGGTCCTTGAAGCTGCCGGTCGGGCTGAACCACTCGAGCTTGAACCGGACGTCGCCGTCGCCCCACGGCCGGGGGACCAGCGGCGTGCAGCCTTCGCCGAGCGAGACCGGGCGCAGGTCAGCGGGCAGGGCGGCGCGATACCGCCAGAGTGACCGGACGCCGGTGTCGACGTCGCCGGGAGCGAGCCCGGCCAGTGGGGCGACGGTCAGGGGCGCGCCGTCGTCGCCGCGCCATCGCAGCGGGTCACCCGGGTAGCGCGTCCCCGACCGCTCGTCGGCGTACCAGTACTCCACGACCACCTCCAGGCTTGGACAGATAAGTCAAGTCTAGACGATATGTCCAGGGTTACCGACTGGTACGCGAAACGCTTTCAGCTTCTTCTAAGGAAAATCTGTCACCGGAGAGTGGAAAATTCTTGTCGACGTGCCGTGTCGCGCAAGAGTGGAGGTACCGATGGTGTCCGGCCGAATACCCGCAGTCGCCCTCGTCGCGGGCGGTCTCGCCCGGTGTGGGCGTTCCGGGTTCGGCGCGCGGTGGGTCGTGTGAGCACGAGAAACCCGGAACTCCCGGGAATCCACAGTGGACCCATCGGTTCCGGCGGGTGAATCGGGCGGATGCCGGACACTACTTTCGGCTGTGGGTAAAAGTGCCGGGAGAATAGCCGCCGCACAATACTGGATTCCGCGCGTTCCGCGTTGTGGGACGGTCCGGAAGTCGTGGCCGGTTTTGCCGCCACGGCGCTTTGCGGCGCGCGCGAAAAGGGGCGGGACCGCCCAACGGCGTGGTCCGGTGTGGTCAGTCACACTGCGTCCGCCGGGTGAGAACGCTTGCCCCATCTGGTGGTGTGTGCCAGGTGGACCGCAGGTCCGGGCCGGTGCGGCCGGCGGGGATCGCCGCGCCGGGCCTATCCGGTGCGTCTTCCCGGCGGGCGGAACGTGACGGCGACGTTAAATTCTTGCGTCTCACGGCTGGTCCATCCCGAATTTTATGAACCGGAACGACTAAATCGCGGTGGGTTGTTGACGGCAGCGGTGTGAACCCGCTTAAGTACTCCCCGTTGTCGTCCATCACCCTTTCGTGCGTCGCGGGAGTACCCATGCGTGTCTCGAAAGCCGACCGTGGATCGGCTGACCTGATCGTCGCCGTGTCCCCTGTGCGGTGGCCGTCGGCGCGCGGAGTCGCGGCCGCCGTGCGCGGGGGCGGGCTCGGCGTCCTCGACCTCACCGGGGGAGCCGCCTCCGACGAGCTCGCGCTGCTGGGCGAGTGGAACGTCCCGGCTTACGGCGTCCGGCTGACCGGGCCGGTCGCCGACCTGCCCGAAGCCGCGACGACCGTCCTGCTGACCGAGGATTCTCCGTGCACCGCGGCAGACTTCCCCGGCCGCCGGGTACTGGCGGAGGTCACCAGCCGGGCGTCGGCGGCGCGAGCCGTCGCCGGCGGTGCCCACGGCCTGATCGCCCGCGGGCACGAATGCGGCGGCCGCACGGGGGAGCTGAGCACGTTCGTGCTGCTCCAGGCCCTGCTCGCCGACCAGACCCTCGACGTTCCGGTGTGGGCCGCGGGCGGGATCGGCCCGCACACCGCGGCCGCCGCGGTCGCGGGCGGCGCGGCCGGCGTGGTCGTCGACACCCAGCTCGCCCTGCTGCCGGAGGCCGAACTGCCCTCGGCGCTCACCCGCGCGCTCACCGGGCTGGACGGTTCCGAAACGACGGTCGCCGACGGCGTCCGGCGCCTGGCCAGGCACGGGTTCGAGCCGGTCGAGGCCGGTCAGGACGTCTTCCTCGCCACCCGCTTCCGCGACCGGTGGGGCACGGTGACGGCGGCCGTGCGCGGCCTGGCCGACGCGATCGGTGACGCTCTGCGCGCCGAAATCCCGGTGCTGGGGCCCGGCAGCGCGGGCAGCCGCGCGCTCGGTACGGCGCTGCCGATCGCGCAGGGACCGATGACCCGGGTCAGCGACCAGCCCGCGTTCGCCGCCGAAGTCGCCGCGGCCGGCGCGCTGCCGTTCATCGCGCTGGCCCTGTCCGGCCGCGAGCAGACCCGCGACGTGCTGGAACGGACCCGCGAAGCCGTCGGCGACGCGCCCTGGGGCGTCGGTGTCCTCGGGTTCGCCGCCGAAGACGTCAAGGCGGCGCAGCTCGAGGTGATCCGCGAGCTGAGGCCGACGCACGCGATCATCGCCGGCGGCCGGCCCGCGCAGGCCGCGGCGCTCGAAGAGGTCGGCATCGCCACCTTCCTCCACGTGCCGTCGCCGGGACTGCTCAAGCAGTTCCTCGAAGCCGGCGCCCGCAAGTTCGTCTTCGAAGGCTCGGAGTGCGGCGGCCACGTCGGGCCCCGCACCAGTTTCCCGTTGTGGGAAGCGCAGCTCGGCGTCGTCACCGACTTCCTCGCGTCCACTCCGGACGCGGCCGCGGACCTGCAGCTGCTGTTCGCGGGCGGGATCCACGACGAGCGGTCGGCCGCGATGGTGGCCGCGCTCGCCGCGCCGGCCGCCGCGCGCGGTGCCGCGATCGGCGTGCTGATGGGCACCGCCTACCTCTTCACGCGCGAGGCCGTCGACGCCGGCGCCGTGCTCCCGCTGTTCCAGCGGAGCCTGCTCGGTGCCGAGCACACCGACCTCCTCGAGACGGCGCCCGGTCACGCGACGCGGTGCGTCCGCAGCCCGTTCACCGAGGAGTACGCGGCGATCAAGGCCGAGCTCGCCGAGCAGGGCGTGCCGAGCCGCGACGCCTGGGAGCGGCTGGAACAGCTCAACGTCGGGCGGCTTCGCCTGGCCAGCAAGGGAATCGAGCGCGTCGGCGCCGAACTGCACGACGTCGGCGAGGACCGGCAGCTCGCCGAAGGCATGTTCATGGCGGGCGAGGTCGCCGTGCTGCGCTCGGCCGTCACCACGATCGCCGACCTGCACCACGCGGTGGGGGAAGGCGCGAACGCCGTCCTGCGCGACCGGGCCGCCGCCTTCGGGATCGCGACGCCGGAACCCCCGGCGCCCGAGCCCCTGGAGATCGCCATCGTCGGGATGGCCTGCATGTTCCCGCAGGCGCCCGACCTGGCCACCTTCTGGGCGAACGTCCTGGCCGGCGCCGACGCGGTCACCGAGGTGCCGCCGCAGCGCTGGGACACCTCTCTCTACTACGACCCCGACGGCCAAGGCGAGAAGACGCCGTCGCGCTGGGGCGGGTTCCTGCCCGAAATCGGCTTCGACCCGCTGAAGTACGGCATCCCGCCGTCGTCGCTGGCCAGCATCGAACCGGTGCAGCTGCTGGCGCTGGAAGCGGCGCACCGCGCGCTCGTGGACGCCGGTTACGAAGACCGCGCGTTCGACCGGGCCCGGACGTCGGTCGTGTTCGGCGCCGAGGCGGGCAGCGACCTGTCGAACGCGATGAGCCTGCGGACCGTGCTGCCGTCCTATGCGGGCGAACTGCCGTCCGAACTGGACGACCGGCTGCCGCGGATCACCGAGGACTCCTTCCCGGGCGTCCTGGCGAACGTCATCGCCGGGCGGATCGCCAACCGGCTCGACCTCGGCGGCGCCAACTACACCGTGGACGCCGCGTGCGCGTCGTCGCTGACCGCGGTCGACGTCGCCTGCAAGGAGCTGACTGCCGGCACCAGTGATCTCGTGTTGTGCGGTGGCGCGGACCTGCACAACGGCATCAACGACTACCTCCTGTTCGCCTCGGCGCACGCGCTCTCGCCGACCGGCCGCTCGGCGACGTTCGACAGCGCGGCCGACGGCATCGCGCTGGGCGAAGGTGTCGCCTGCGTCGCGCTGAAGCGGCTGGCCGACGCCGAACGGGACGGCGACCGCGTCTACGCCGTGATCAAGGGCGTCGGAGCGGCTTCCGACGGACGCGCACTGGGGCTGACCGCGCCGCGGCCCGAGGGACAGCACACCGCGCTGACCCGCGCCTACCGCAACGCCGGCGTGTCGCCTGCCCGGGTAGGGCTCGTGGAGGCGCACGGCACCGGGACCGTCGTCGGCGACCGGACCGAACTGGGCACGCTGACCAAGGTGTTCACCGAGGCCGGCGCCGCGCCGGGCGGGTGCACGATCGGCTCGGTGAAGTCCCAGATCGGGCACACCAAGTGCGCCGCGGGCCTGGCCGGGCTGATCAAGACCGCGCTGGCCCTGCACACCGGCGTCAAACCGCCGACGCTGCACCTTTCGGCGCCGAACGAGGCGTGGGACGCGTCGACCAGCCCGTTCATGTTCCAGACGACCGCGCAGCCGTGGGCCGCGCCGGCCGCCGAGCGGATCGCCGGCGTCAGCGCGTTCGGCTTCGGCGGGACCAACTTCCACGTCGTGCTCGGTGCGCACGACAGCGTCCCACCCGCTCTCTCCGCCGACGAGTGGCCGGCCGAGCTGTTCCTCTTCAGCACGGACGCGGCGGTCCGGGACCTGCTTTCGCTGGCCGCGGACGTCCCGGCGGGGCGGCAGCCGTGGCGGCTGCGGGACCTCGCGCTTTCCGCGTCGCTGCGCGCGCAGGGCCGGCCGGTCACGCTCGCGGTCGTCGCGTCCACTGTGGACGAACTGAGTGGACTGCTGCGGCAGGCGCTCGCAGGCCAGGACGCGCCCGGCTTGTACCGAACCGGGGACGCTGAGCCCGGCGAGGTCGCGGTGCTGTTCCCGGGCCAGGGCAGCCAGCGGCCGGGCATGTTCGCCGAGCTGTTCGTCGCCTTCCCGGAGCTGCAGCGGTACCTGCGCCTGGACCCGCCGACCGCCGACGTCGTGTTCGGCCCGGCGGTGTTCGGCGAGCGGGCGCGGCAGGACCTGGCCGACCGCGTCACCGACACCCGCGTCGCCCAGCCCGCGCTCGGGCTCGCGGGGCTGGCCGCGTTCCGCCTGCTGACCCGCGCGGGCGTGCGGCCGGCGATGCTCGGCGGGCACAGCTACGGCGAGCTGACGGCACTGGCCGCGGCGGGCACCTTCACCCCCGAGGCGCTGCTGCACGCCAGCCACGCCCGGGCGGCGGCGATCCTCGACGCCATCCCGGCCGGAGACCCGGGTGCGATGGCCGCGGTCGCGGCTTCGGCGGCTGTGGTGGATTCGGTACTCGCCGGGTCCACTGTGGTCCTGGCCAACCACAACTCGCCGGAACAGACGGTGATCTCCGGCCCGACCGCCGACGTCGAGGCCGCGGTCGCGCAGCTGCGCGCGGCGGGGCTCGGCGCGAAGCGGATTCCGGTCGCGTGCGCGTTCCACAGCCCGTTGGTCGCCGCGGCGGGGGAGACGTTCGGGCGGGCCCTCGACGCGATCGGCGTCGTGCGGCCCGCGGTGCCGGTCTACGGGAACCGGACCGCGGCGCCGTACCCGGCCTCGCCGGAGGAGATCCGCGGCGAGCTGGCCGGGCAGGTGGGGTCGCCGGTCCGGTTCGTCGAGCAGGTCGAGGCGATGTACGCGGCCGGGGCGCGGGTGTTCGTCGAGGCCGGGCCGGGTGTGGTCCTGGCCAGGCAGGTCGGCTCGATCCTGGGTGACCGTCCGCACCGGACGGTCGGGTTCGAGCAGCCGGGCCGTCGTGGCCTGCCGGGCTTCCTCGGCGCGCTGGCGCAGCTGGCGGTGGCCGGGGTCCCGATCGAGACGGGCTGGCTGTTCCGCGGCCGCGACGCGGTCGACGCGGCGACGGTCCCGCGGCCGAAGCGTCCCGGGTGGACGGTGGACGGTCACCTCCTCCGCACCGCGGACGGCACGATCCCGGCAGGGGCCCTCCAGCCGGCTTCGCGGGTTTCCCTCGGCTTGCCCGTTGCCGCGCCGGACTCCACGGCGGAGGCGATGGTCACCGACTTCCTGCGGACGAGCCGCGAGATGATCGCGGCCCAGCGTGATGTGTTGCTGAGCTTCCTCGGCAGCGAGGCACCTCCGGCTTTGGTGGTCCCGGAGCGCCCCAATGTGGCCTTGGTTGCGTCTGACGCACCGAAGGCCGCCTTGGGTGCGTTGGACGCACCGAAGGCCGCCTTGGGTGCGCTCAACGCACCCAAGGCCACCTTGGGGCGCTCCGGCCGGGCGCCGATGTCGGCTCGGTCACACCGGACGCGGGCCCGCCGGGTTCGGTGGCCCACCGTCCGGGGTGGCCGGGCCCGGCACGTATTCTGGCGGCCGTGGCGAACCCTGACACGGACACCGTGACCAGCACCGTTGACACCACCGAGCGCGCCGGGGCGACCCCGGACCACACCCAGCCGTATCGCGAGCTCGGGCTCGCCGACGACGAGTACGCCCGCATCCGGGAAATCCTCGGCCGCCGGCCCACCGACGCCGAGCTGGCCATGTACTCGGTGATGTGGAGCGAGCACTGCTCCTACAAGTCCTCGAAGAAGCACCTGCGGTACTTCGGGGAGACCGCCACCGACGAGATGAAGGCCAAGATGCTGGCCGGCATCGGCGAGAACGCGGGCGTCGTCGACATCGGCGAGGGCTGGGCGGTCACCTTCAAGGTGGAGAGCCACAACCACCCGTCCTATGTGGAGCCGTACCAGGGCGCCGCGACCGGCGTCGGCGGCATCGTCCGCGACATCATGGCCATGGGCGCGCGGCCCCTCGCGGTTTCGGACGCGCTGCGCTTCGGCCCGGCCGACGCCCCCGACACCAAGCGCGTGCTGCCCGGCGTCGTCGCCGGTGTCGGCGGCTACGGCAACTGCCTCGGCCTGCCGAACGTCGGCGGCGAGCTCGTGTTCGACCCGTCCTACGCCGGCAACCCGCTGGTCAACGCACTGTGCGTCGGCGCGATGCGCGTCGAGGACCTGCACCTGGCGTTCGCGTCCGGCACGGGCAACAAGATCATCCTGTTCGGCGCCCGCACCGGCCTCGACGGCATCGGCGGCGTGTCCGTTCTGGCGAGTGACACCTTTTCGGGTGACGAGTCGTCGGGCGGCCGCAAGAAGCTGCCGAGCGTCCAGGTCGGCGACCCGTTCACCGAAAAGGTGCTCATCGAGTGCTGCCTCGAGCTGTTCGCGCAGAAGCTGGTCGTCGGCATCCAGGACCTCGGCGGCGCCGGGCTGTCCTGCGCGACGTCCGAGCTGGCCGCGGCCGGCGACGGCGGCATGCACATCTACCTCGACCGCGTTCCGTTGCGCGCCACCGGGATGACGCCCGCCGAGGTGCTTTCGAGCGAGTCGCAGGAGCGCATGTGCGCGGTCGTCTCGCCGGAGAACGTCGAGGCGTTCATGGCGGTCTGCCGCAAGTGGGACGTCATCGCGACCGACATCGGCGAGGTCACCGACGGCGAGCACCTGGTCATCACCTGGAACGACGAGGTCGTCGTCGACGTCCCGGCGCACACGGTGGCGCACCAGGGCCCGGTGTACGACCGGCCGATCGAGCGTCCGTCCACTCAGGACGCCCTGATCGCGGACACCTCTTCGAAGCTGCCGCGTCCGTCCACTCCGGACGAACTGCGCGCGGACGTGTTGCGTCTGATCTCCTCGCCGAACCAGGCGTCCAAGGAATGGGTGACGTCGCAGTACGACCGGTACGTGCGCGGGAACTCCGTGCTGTCGCAGCCGTCGGACTCCGGCATGATCCGGATCGACGAGTCGTCCGGCCGCGGCGTCTCGGTGGCGACGGACTGCAACAGCAAGTTCGTCTACCTCGACCCGTACCGCGGCGCGCAGCTGGCGCTGGCGGAGGCGTACCGCAACGTGGCGACGGGCGGCGCGACGCCGGTGGCGGTGTCGGACTGCCTGAACTTCGGCGCCCCGACCGACCCGGGCGTGATGTGGCAGTTCGAGCAGGCCGTGCACGGCCTCGCGGACGGCTGCGTCGAGCTCGGCATCCCGGTGACGGGCGGCAACGTGAGCTTCTTCAACCAGACGGGTTCGACGGCCATCCTGCCGACGCCGGTGATCGGCGTCCTCGGCGTGATCGACGACGTGACCCGCCGCATCCCGACGGGCATCGGCGCGGAGGCGGGCGAAACCCTGCTGCTGCTGGGCGAAACGCACGACGAGCTGGACGGCTCGGCGTGGGCCCGCGAGCTCCACGGCCACCTCGGCGGCGTTCCGCCAAGGGTCGATTTGGCCCGCGAGAAGCTGCTGGGCGAGATCCTGGTGGCGGGCTCCCGCGACGGCATGATCTCGGCGGCGCACGACTTGTCCGACGGCGGCCTGATCCAGACGCTGGTCGAGACCGTCCTCATCGGACAGTGCGGCGCCCGGGTGTTCCTGGACGCGGACCAGGACCCGTTCGTCCAGCTGTTCTCCGAGTCGGCGGGCCGGGTGCTGGTGGCGGTCCCGCGCACGGAGGAGCTCCGCTTCACGGAGATGTGCACGGCGCGCGGCCTCCCGTGGCGCAAGACCGGCGTGGTGGACCCGGAGTCGGGAACGCTGGAGCTGCAGGGCATCACGGAGTTCACGCTCGACGAGCTGCGCGAGACGTGGGAGAAGACCCTCCCGGCCCTTTTCAACTGACCGGATCCCGACTTGTCCACAGCCCGGCTCGGTTGTGGACAGGTCGGGGCTTGGCGAGCTTTTCCGGCGGATTTGACGCACCCCGCCGGTAGACTGGACTCGGGGACGCCCCCCCAGGGAAGGGCGGGGGCCGGCCGTGGGGGCGCTCGGCGCCAAGTGCTCGCCCACAGTCCGAACGTTGGCTGAAGGGCCTTTCCTTGCACGTGATGCGAGGAAGGCCCCTTTAGTGCTCTCCGAGCGACAACGCCGGCGAAGTGACATTCCGGTCGGCGACAGCGGGTGTGCTGGGCCGGAGGCCGGTGCGGCTCGATGAAGGAGTCGGATGCCGATTTTGGTGCGTTGAGCGCGCCAGAATCGGCCTTGGCGTGCGATCGCTGGGGCTACTGGCGGAGCTCTGCACCAAGCCGTGGGGCGTCCTCCCAGCAGCCGACCATCGGGAACGCGACCGTGCGGAAACGCACCGTAGCCGCGATGTCTTGAATGACTCATTCACCTCGTCCGACGACATGAATGAGTCATTCAAGACGTTCTGGCCGTCGCCGACCGTGCGAGCTGATCGCCACCGCGGCGTGGCCGGCAACCCCGCCGATCGGCGTCGGGACAGGGCTTCAGAAAGGGAGCCGCTCAACCCGCCGCCGAGACGATCCGGACTTCGCCGCCGCGCAGTTCCTCCAGCTCCCAGCCCTCCGGCAGCTGCACGGTCTTCTTCGCCCCGACCCGCGTGTTGTACAGCGAAATCGACGGCGGCAGCGAAGCGAACCGCAAGTCGGTCTGTCCATCGAAGCGAGTCCGCTTGAGATCCAGCGAATCGGAAGCGACCACCCCGGTGAACGTCGCGTCCTTCGCGAACGTCGCGTCCTTGAACGTCGTCTTCCCGGCGAACGTCGTCTCCGTGAATTCCGCGTTCTCGGTGAACTTCGTGCCGCTGAACCAGGCGTGGCTCTCGAAAACCGCTCCGCGGCAACGGAAGTAACCGATCAGGCGCCCGTTTCCGGTGCCCGCCGCGGTCAAGTACACGCGGCCCTTGAACCGGCAGCCGCTGAAATTGGTGCTGCTGCGCAAGGACGCGTGCCGCAGCAGGAGGCCGCCCACGAGCTTGCCCGAAAGGTCGAAGTACTCCAGCGTCGCGCTGGTCAGATCCAGGTCGTACGCCGGGCCTTCGGCGTCGCGCGCGGGCAGCAGGTCGGTGATCAGCCGCTGTGCCGTGAGGCGGACCGTGAGCTCGCGCTCCCGCTCAGGATCCGGTTTCGCTGGATCCAAAGCAGCGTCCTCGACGTCGAACGGCCGCCGCAGGTACGAGCACAGCACGTCCAGCACCGTCTGCGTGTACGCCGGCCGGCTGCGCGCCAACCCCGCCAACGCGTGCATCGCGCCCACGCGCACCTGGTCGGCCGCGTGCCCGAGGAGCTCGACCGCCTTCGCGAACCGCTCGTCGGCCACCCGCTCGCGGTCCAGCTCCGCGCGCTGCGACTCGAGTTCGTGCCGTTGCCGCTCGATGTCCTGGCGGCGTTCCTCGACCCGGCGGCGCCGGTCGTTCAGCCACAGCGCGTACAGCGCCACGATCGCGCCGCCCGCGAGGCCGCCGGTCTTCAGCGCGTCACTGCGGCTGGTGGCGGGGTCGGTCAGCAACCAGCCGCCGACCCCCGCCAGCAGCACCACCGATGCGAGGAACGTCCACGCCAGTGGTGATCGCCACAGCTTCACCGGGTCAGGACACCAGCATCGTGCTGACGCAGAAGCCCTTGTCGTCGAAGTTCGTCGCGCTCAGCGTGCCCTTGACGTTCTTGCCCGCGGACGTCCCGGTGACCTGCCCCTCGACGAGGAACTCGTCGTCCGGCACCTCGCCGAGCTCCAGCTGCAGCGGCGGCTTCAGGAACGTCTTGAGCCACGAGTCGAGCAGGTCCTTCGAGTCCGAGCAGCCCAGCGCCAGCGCGCCGGGGGTGTCGCCCGCGTTCAGCTTGTCGATGAAGCCCTGCAGCACCACCTTGGCGCCCGCGCCCGTACCGCTCGGCGACGACGGCTTCGTGGTCGGCGTGGTCGACCTGCGAGGGGTCGTCTTCTGCGTCGACGGCTTGGCCGACGTGCTCGACGCCGGCGGGGCCGCGGTGTTGTTGTCGTCCTTCGACAGGAAGAAGCCGGGCGCGACGAAGCCGGTGATCCCGACAGCGGCGAGCAGGACGACCACGGCGCCGATCGCGATCCACAGCCCGGTCTTGTTCTGCTTCGGCGGCGCCGGCGGCCCGCCGAAGCCCTGGCCGTAGCCCCCGGACTGATCCCAGCCCGCCATCTGGCCGCCCTGGTTCGGGTCCCAGGCCTGCTGACCGTACTGCTGCGCGTTCGGGTCCGCCCACGCCGACTGCTGCTGCGCGTTCGGGTCACCCCACTGCGGCTGCGGGCTCTGCGGGAAGCCGCCCGACGGGTAGCCCTGCTGCTGGTTCGGGTCCCAGCCCTGCGGGTACTGCTGCGTCGGGTAGGGCTGTTGCTGCTGGTTGGGGTCCCACCCACCCTGCTGCGGGTACGGCTGCTGGAAGCCACCGGACTGGGGCTGCTGGCCGTACGGGTCGGGCTGGCCGGGCTGGCCCGGCTGAGGCGGGTAAGTCATCTTTCATGCCTTCCGGGCGCTGGGTGTTCGTGCGCTTCCGACGTCCGCAAGGCCCGTGTGGTTCCCCCAGGACGTGGTGAGCAGCATTCTGCAAGCTCGGACGGTACGGCATGAAACCGGCTCCCGGGCGCGACGACGCGAAACTGCGTTTCGGGGGGTTCCGGATGGCGGAGCCCCGGTTGTCACAGTCGTCACGATCCGGGAGCCGGGTGCGGGTCAGCCGTTGGCGAGGGCCTGGAGCCGGTCGTAGGCACCGTTGAAGGTGTCCTGGTCGAGCGGGCTCGAGGTGTACTGCCAGACGGTGTAGAAGCCCCAGTTGTAGGGCAGGGTGCCGACCGACGACGCGTACCGCGCGACCCACAGCGGGGCCGTGCTGGAGAAGTCACCGCTCACGCAGCTGCTCCACCAGCTCGTCGACGTGTAGATCACCGGGTAGCGGCCGGTCAGGGAGTGGTAGGTGTCGTGGAAGTCGAGGATCCACGACGTCATCCCCGCTTTGCTCAGCCCGTAGCAGGTCGCGCCGTACGGGTTGTACTCCATGTCCAGCGCCCCGGGCAGCGTCTTGCCGTCCTTCGACCAGCCGCCGCCGTGGGCGACGAAGTACCGCGCCTGCGCCGCGCCGCTCGCCGTGTTCGGGGTCGCGAAGTGGTAGGCGCCGCGGATGAAGCCCTGGTTGTAGGAGCCGTTGTACTGCTGCGCGAAGTACGGGTTGGTGTAGCTGGTGCTCTCCGTGGCCTTGGTCCAGACGAACCGCTTGCCCTGGTTCCACCAGTTCGCCCAGTCGACGTTGCCCTGGTAGCCGGCGACGTCCATGCCGGCCACGGTCGCCAGCACCTGGCCCGGGATGGCCTGGCCGGGCTGCGGCTGCTGCGCCGCCTTCTGCGAGTCCGGAGTCGACTTGTCGCCTTCGACGCGCCGGATCTGCGACCCCAGTTCGTGGTCGTGCTGTGCGATGTCCGCGTTGATCGCGGCCACGGGGTCGACTTCGGGGGAGAAGGTCGTCGCCTGGGCCGTGCTGCCGAGCAGGAGCAGCGTGGCCGGGACGACCAGGGCGGCGAACAGCCGCCTTCTTCGGGAAGTGGACATCGTTGAATCCCTTCACAGATACCCTCGCTGAGGACGGCTTACTGCAGGTAGCCGCCCGTGCACGATTGTGAGGACGAAGTGGCGGTTTGTCACTCAGTTCCGTGAAATTGGGTATACGCGTGGGTGAATTTCCTGGGGAGTCGATCCTCAGTTGGTTGCTGGTTAACACCTATTACTCGAGCGGAGGGCCGTTCAGCCCAGCGCGAGAGCCCGCAACCGGTCGGCCGGGCCGTTGAACCAGTTCTGGTCGCCGGGCAGGGACCCGCGGTCGGCGAACTGCCAGATCGTGTGGATGCTCCAGCCCGCGGGCAGCTCGCCGATGAAGGTGTTGTAGCGGGCGATCCACAACGGATTGCCGTCGAAGCCGCCGTTGTTCGCGGTGCAGCGCTTCCACCAGCTCGTCGACGTGTAGATCGTCGGGTAGCGGCCGGTGGCCGCGCGGTAGGTCTCGGAGAAGTCGCTGATCCAGCGCACCATCCCGGCGGCGTCCTTGCCGTAGCAGGTTTCGCCGTACGGGTTGTACTCCGCGTCGAGCGCGCCGGGCAGGGTCCGGCCGTCGGCCGACCAGCCGCCGCCGTGGGCGAGGAAGTACCGCGCCTGCGACGCGCCGTCGGAGATGTCCGGCCGGGCGAAGTGGTAGGCGCCGCGGATCAGGCCGGCGGCGTAGGACCCGTTGTACTGCTGGGCGAACTGCGGGTTGACGAACCCGGTGCCCTCGGTCGCCTTGACGTAGACGAACTTCGCGCCCGTCCGCGCCGCGCCGGGCCAGTCGACCGGGCCCTGGTGGCCGCTGACGTCGTGCCCGAGCTGCTGGTCGTCGGTCGCGTACTGCACGCCGGGCGCGGCGTCGACGCCTTCGACCTTGGCGATCTGCGAACCGGCGTAGTGGTCCTCGGCGTCCGCGTAGATGTCGGCGGCCGTCGCCGGCGCCTGTCCGGCGACGAGCAGGACGGCGGCGGCGATGGGCAGCAGCGAACGTTGTTTCACCCTCATGCTCCCCACCGGTCTCGTGAGTCTTTTCCAGCCTCACCATGCACCCGAGTCGCCCGATCGGCGACTCGGGTGGTCACCCGATGGAGTTAGAACCGCAGGTCAGCGCCGTTCGTCGGCCAGCGCCTTCAGCAGGTGCTCGGCCGGGACGACGGCCGTGATCAGGTCGTGCGGGTTGATCGCGACGGGGTGCCCGCCGAGCAGGCTGACGATGTCGCGGCCGAGCACGGCCCGGGCGTGCGGCCACTCGCGCGGCACCAGCGCCTTGCGGGTGTAGGCGGGCACCATGACCCGGCCGTCGGTGTTGTGGAAGCCGATCACGGTGCGCTGCACCGGCGACATCGCGTAGACGAACAGCGTCGAGTCGAGGACGACCTTCGGCAGGTCCGACGGCGGCCGGTGCTCGGTGCGCACGAGCTGCAGCAGCTGCTCGAGGTCGTTCGACGGCTCCGGGAAGCCGAGCGCCTTGGGCGAGGGCCGGTAGCGGTCGTTGGGGTGGAAGTCGGCGACGACGTCGCCCGCGCCGTTCACCGGGTAGGCCCCGACGACCGCCCACGACGGCACCGGGCCGTTCGGGTCGAAGGCCTCGTCGATGACGTACAGCCAGCTGTCCGGGTTGGCGCGGGCGTTCTCGCGCATCTCCGCGGTGATCTCGGGCGTGCCGTGCTTGCCGGAGCGCCGCGCCTGCTGCCCGCCGCGCCGCGCGGCCCGGTTGTGCTTGCTGTGCTTGCCGGGGCGATCGGGTCCGCTTCCGGTGGGCTGCTGCGAAACCATCCGATCCGCCTCGTCCCGCTGCGCCATCTCATCCCCACGTTCTCGGGTGTGCCTGAAGACTCTTGGTGCGCCACTCTACTGTTTGGCCATGGCCTCTTCGCGTTCGGTCGACCCCGGACAGTTACGTGCGGCGGTGCTGGCGATTTCCGCGTGGCTGCAAGGCGACGCGCCCGATCCGGCGCGGCCGGAACTGGCCGCGGCGGTCCGGCTCAGCCTGCGCGCGCTCGCGGCCGACGCGCCGGGCCGCACGGTCGAGGTCCGCGTGCCGCCGTTCGCGGCGGTGCAGTGCGTCGACGGCCCGCGGCACACGCGCGGCACCCCGCCGAACGTGATCGAAACCGACCCGCGCACGTGGCTTGAACTGGCCACCGGCCGGGTGGACTGGACCACTGCGGTGGCGGACGGCCGGGTGTCCGCGTCGGGCACCCGGGCCGACCTTTCCCACTGGCTCCCCCTCGTCCGCCTTTGACGGAGGAAGGTGCCTAAGGCTTGCGGCCGACGCCGCCGGCGATGGTCCGCTGCGCGACGTTGAGCTCCTTGAGCCGCGGGCCGTCCGGCCACCAGTCGGCGCACAGGGTCACGCCGGGGTCGACGAGCTCGAGGCCGGGGAACAGCGCTTCGATCTCCTTCTGCGTCCGGAACGTGCCGGACCCCATCGGGCTGTGCAGGAAGAAGTCCTCCATGCGGCGCGCGGTCGCGGAGTCTTCGTTTTCGGGGTCGAAGAAGTGGCTGAGCCCGACGAAGGAGCCGGACGGCAGCGCGTCGACGTACTCCCGCATGATCTCGGCCGGCCGGTCGTCGTCGCCCTTGAAGTGGTGCAGGGTGCCCATCTGCAGCAGCACGAGCGGCTGCGTGAAGTCGATGTGCTCGCGGACGATCTCGTTTTCGAGGATCCGCTGCGGCTCGAAGATGTCCTCCGCGACGAAGTGGGTGTGCTCGTTCTCTTCGAGCAGCGCGCGGCCGTGGGCGAGGACCACGGGGTCGTTGTCGACGTAGACGACCTTGGTCTCCGGGTTGATCCGCTGGACGACCTGGTGGGTGTTCTCGGCGGTCGGGAGGCCGGAGCCGAGGTCGAGGAACTGGGTGATGCCGGTCTGGCCGGCGAGGAACCGGCACGCGCGGATGAGGAACCCGCGGTTTTCGAACGCGAGGTCCTGGGCCTCCGGAGCGGCCTGCTGCACCTTGTGCAGGACCTCCCGGTCGATCTCGTAGTTGTCCTTCCCGAGCAGGAAGGCGTCGTACACGCGCGCGATGCTCGCTCGGGTCGGGTCGACCCCCACGGGAACTCGTTCGGTCCGGGTCGCGGCGTCGGGCATGATGAACCTCGCAAGTTCTGTGTCGAAAGTCTCGTACTCTACGTAGAGTAGGCCGACGCGCGCATGGGGTAAACCGGGTCACCTCTTTGCGCAGGACGGGTTAGCGTGTACTTTCAGTAGTCGGGCTAGAACCCCCTGGTGACGTGAGCGCGGAAGGTCCGGGAATGAACGCGGTGAACGCGTCCGCAGGAGAACAGAACATCGGCCCCACTGCGCGCCGCATGATCTTGGGCTCGCAGCTGCGGCGCCTCCGTGAAGAGGCCGGCATCACCCGCCAGCAGGCCGGGTACAACATCCGCGGGTCCGAATCGAAGATCAGCCGCCTCGAACTGGGCCGGGTGGGCTTCAAGGAACGCGACGTCACCGACCTGCTGACGATGTACGGCGTCGAGGACCCGAACGAGCGCCAGACGTTCCTCGACATGGTCAAGCAGTCGAACGAGCCGGGCTGGTGGCGGCGCTTCGGCGACACGATGCCGAACTGGTTCACCGACCTCGTCGGCCTCGAAGAAGCCGCCGCGCGAATCCAGATCTGGGAGCCGCTGTACGTTTCGGGGCTGCTGCAGATCGAGGGGTACGCGCGGGCGATCTTCAGCCACGGCCGCCCGGAGATGGCCGACGAGCGCGTCGACCAGCTGGTCGCGCTGCGCATGCGGCGGCAGAAGATGTTCAGCAGGCCGGACGCGCCCCGGGTGTGGATGGTGCTCGACGAGTCCGTCCTGCACCGGCCGATCGGCGGGATGAAAGTACTCAAGCAGCAGATCGAATACCTGCTGGAGATGAGCGCGCTGCCGCACGTGTCGGTGCAGATACTCCCGTACTCCCGCAGCGGGCTGTCCGCGGAGCACGCGTTTTCGCTGCTGCGGTTCGGCGAACCGGAACTGCCGAACATCGCGTACGTCGAGTACCTGACCGGCGCGCACTACATCGAGAAGCGCGAAGAGATCGAAAAGTACAGCCGCTCGCTGGACATGCTGGCCGTCGACGCCGAGACGCCGGAGCGGAGCCGCGCCCTGCTCGCGAAGCGGCGCGCGGAGATCTGAGCACGTCCCTGGTGAACCGGCCCGCCGGTGTCGCCACGTCCGTCAGATGATCACTGTCGGTCTCCATGACCCGTCCGGCCCCTCACGGCATGCCTCGATGAGCGGTAACTGCACGTAGTTGTTAACCCATTAGAGTCCCTTACTATCACCCGATAGGTTAACCGTGACCTGGTGATCCTTTACCGTCCGAGAACTTTGCAAGAAATTCTGCACGTGCATTTACCGTTGCAAGCACACGTGCTAGCCTCCGATACGCGGGCAAATGCACATGCATATGCGCTGGCCCTCAAGGTTTTCCGCAGCGAGAGGTGGGACCCATGGCTGAGCGATTCGAGAACGGCATCCCGGCCGATCGGCTTTCCGGGGCCGCATGGCGCAAGGCGAGCTACAGCGGCTCGGTCGGCAACTGTGTCGAGGTCGCGCCGTTGTCCTCCGGTGAGATCGCGATGCGCAACTCGCGCTTCCCGACCGGTCCGGCGCTCGTCTACACGCGGGCGGAGATGGCGGCCTTCCTGGCCGGCGCGAAGGACGGCGAGTTCGACGATGTCCTCGGCTGAGGCCGTCGCCGCCGTCTTCGACATCGAAACCGGACTGCAGGAACTGGTGGCTCGCGGCTACCAGTTCGTCCACCCCGCCGACGAGCGCGGCGAAGTACTCGCCGTCGTCGGTGTGCGGGTGCACGACGACGTGGTGGACGTGGTCCGGCTCAACGCCGAAGACGACGTCGTGGCGACCCGGATGCCCGGCACCGAAGACAACATCTTCGAGCCGGAGCGCTGGTTGTGGCGCCGCCGCGGCGAAGGCGCGCAAGTGCTCACGGAGATCCTCTCGCTGCCGGATGCCTGCTAGGCAGGCGGACTTCAGGCCCCGTCCGAAGTGGTCAGTACCACGCCGGGCGGGGCCTGGCTCATGTCCGCACCGTCTACACTGAAAACTGGCCTGACCACGTCTTCCCAGGAGCTCCTCGGTGGTTTCCGACCCGCAAGTCGTGTCCGACCAGCCCGACCCGGAACCCCGTGAGGAGTGTGGCGTCTTCGGCGTCTGGGCTCCCGGGGAAGAAGTCGCGAAGCTGACCTACTACGGCCTCTACGCCCTGCAGCACCGGGGCCAGGAGGCCGCCGGCATCTCCGTCTCCGACGGCTCGCAGATCGTGGTCTTCAAGGACCTCGGCCTGGTCAGCCAGGTGTTCGACGAGCAGATCCTGCAGTCGCTGCAGGGGCACATCGCCGTCGGGCACTGCCGGTACTCGACCACCGGCGCCACCATCTGGGAGAACGCCCAGCCGATCTTCCGCACCACCGCGACCGGCAGCGGCCTTTCCTTCGCGCACAACGGCAACCTCGTCAACACGGCCGAGCTGCGCGAGCGCACCATCGCCGCCGGGCTCAAGCCGCACGCGGGCCTGACCGGTTCGTCGAGCGACTCGGACCTGGTCTGCGGCCTGCTCGCGGCTAACGCCGCCGACAAGGGCATCGAAGCCGCCGCGATGGAGCTGCTGCCCACGCTCAAGGGCGCCTTCTGCCTGGTCTTCGCCGACGAGAACACGCTCTACGCGGCGCGCGACCCGCACGGCGTGCACCCGCTCGTGCTCGGCCGGCTCGAGCGCGGCTGGGTCGTCTCGAGCGAGACGGCGGGCCTCGACATCGTCGGCGCGTCCTTCGTCCGCGAGGTCGAGCCGGGCGAGCTCATCGCGATCGACGCCGAAGGCCTGCGCTCCTCCCGGTTCGCGAGCCCGGACCCCAAGGGCTGCGTCTTCGAGTACGTCTACCTCGCCCGCCCCGACACCACGATCGCCGGCCGCGGCGTGCACGCCACCCGCGTCGACATCGGCCGCCGGCTCGCCAGCGAGCAGCCGGTCGAGGCCGACCTGGTCATGCCGGTGCCGGAGTCCGGCACGCCGGCCGCGATCGGTTACGCCCAGGGCTCCGGCATCCCCTACGGCACCGGCCTGGTCAAGAACGCCTACGTCGGGCGCACGTTCATCCAGCCCTCGCAGACGATCCGCCAGCTGGGCATCCGGCTCAAGCTGAACCCGCTGCGCGACGTCATCCGCGGCAAGCGCCTGGTCGTGGTGGACGACTCGATCGTCCGCGGCAACACCCAGCGCGCGCTCGTCCGGATGCTGCGGGAGGCCGGCGCGCTCGAGGTGCACGTCCGGATCGCGTCACCGCCCGTGCGCTGGCCGTGCTTCTACGGTATCGACTTCGCGTCGCGGGCCGAGCTCGTCGCGAACGGTGTCGACCTCGACGGGATCCGGCGCTCGATCGGCGCCGACTCCCTGGGCTACATTTCCCTCGACGGCCTGGTCGCGGCCACGGAACAGCCGAAGTCGCGGCTCTGCACGGCGTGCTTCTCCGGCGAGTACCCGATCCCGCTGCCCGAAGACGCGCTGATCGGGAAGCACCTGCTCGAAAGCCTCGACTCGGTCAATGGCGCGGCAACCCCGGTCAGCTCCGCCGGGTACGGTGCCGAGGACGCCGTCCGGCGTCCCTAAGTCCTTCCAGTAGGGAGTCCTTCCACCGTGAGCGAGTCCACGAGCGCCACGTACGCCGCCGCCGGCGTCAGCATCGACGCCGGCGACCAAGCCGTCGAGCTGCTCAAGCCGCACGCCGAGCGGGCCACGCGCCCCGAGGTCATGGGTGGCGTCGGCGGTTTCGCCGGGCTCTTCTCCCTGAAGCTCGACAAGTGGAAGGAGCCGGTGCTCGCGTCGTCGACCGACGGCGTCGGCACCAAGATCGCGGTCGCGCAGGCGCTGGACAAGCACGACACGGTCGGCATCGACCTGGTCGCCATGGTCGTCGACGACCTCGTCGTGACCGGCGCCGAGCCGCTGTTCCTGCAGGACTACATCGCCGTCGGCAAGGTGCACCCGGAGAAGATCGCCGCGCTGGTCGGCGGCATCGCCGAAGGCTGCGTCCAGGCCGGCTGCGCGCTGCTCGGCGGCGAGACCGCGGAGCACCCGGGGATGATGGGCGAGCACGACTACGACATGTCGGCCACCGGCGTCGGCGTGGTCGAGGCGTCCCAGCTGCTCTCGCCGGAGAAGGTCCGCCCCGGTGACGTCGTGCTCGCGCTCGGCTCGTCGGGACTGCACTCGAACGGTTACTCCCTGGCCCGGCACGTGCTGCTGGACATCGCGCGGATGCCGCTCGGCGGGCACGTCGAGGAGTTCGGCCGCACCCTCGGCGAGGAGATGCTGGAGCCGACGCGCATCTACGCCAAGGACTGCCTCGCGCTCGCGGCCGAGACCGAGGTCCGGACGTTCGCGCACATCACCGGCGGCGGCCTGGAGGCGAACCTGGCCCGCGTCATGCCGCGCGGCCTGGTCGCCCGCCTCGACCGCGGCACCTGGACCCCGGCGCCGGTGTTCGCGCTGATCGGCCAGCGCGGCAAGGTCGAGCGGGCCGAGCTGGAGAAGACGTTCAACATGGGCGTGGGCATGGTCGCGATCGTCGGCGCCGAGGACGTCGACCGGGCGCTGGCCATGCTGACCGCGCGGCACCAGCCGGCGTGGGTCCTGGGCGACGTCCAGCCCGCCGACGACGTCGACGGTCCGCGCGCGGTGCTCTCCGGCGATCACCCGCGCTTCTGAAACGAACTTGATCGCGGCTGTCACACTGGTTGACGTGGCAGCCGAAGACGTGGTGATCGGCTCCCGGTTCACGATCCCGGGAGCCGAGTTGAGCGAGCGCTTTTCGCGCTCGTCCGGCCCGGGCGGGCAGGGCGTGAACACCACCGACTCGCGCGTCGAGTTGTCCTTTGACGTCGCCGCGTCGCCGTCGATCCCGGAGCACCTGCGTGAGCGGGTCCTGGCCGGGCTCGGCCCGCGGCTGGTCGACGGCGTCCTGACGATCGCGGCCAGTGAGCACCGCTCACAGCTGCAGAACCGGGAAGCGGCCCGCGGTCGCCTGGCGAACCTGCTGCTCGACGCGTCGGCGCCGCCGCCCGCCAAGCGACGCCCCACGAAGCCGTCTCGCGGTTCGAAGGAGCGTCGCCTGGCGTCGAAGAAGCGCCGGAGCGACGTGAAACGAGGCCGCTCCGGCCGCTTCGAGGATTAGGCCAGCGAGATGTGCACGCACTCGCCGGCCGGCTGGTAGCCGACACGGGCGTAGATGCGCCCGATCCCCAGGTCACCGGGGGTCAGGAACGCGGTGTGCGCGCCCTTGGCGTGCGCGTCCCGAGTGAGGAACGCGGTGAGCGCGGCCGCGAGCCCGCGCCCGCGGTGGGCGTCGAGCACGCCGATGCCGGCGACCTCCGTGGTGCCGTCGACGATCTCGAGGGCGACCCCGCCGCCGACGACCTCGCCGGTGGCCAGGTGCTCGACGAGTGCGGAGACGACCCCGGCCGCCTTGCTCTTCTTCGCCTTCTCGACGTCCTCGTCGGAGACCTCCGTGTCCGGTTCGCCGTACGCGCGGTTCTGCGCCGCACGCATCCGCCGGTAGTCCTCGTCGGACGCCGGTTCGCGGACGGCGTAACCAGCCGGGGCGGGGTGGTCGACGAAGCCGGCCGGGGAACAGGTCATCAGCGGCACCCGCCGTTCGAGCCCGTACCCCGCCTCGACCAGCAGGTTTTCCAGATCGGGGGCGACGTCGGTGAAGTACTCGAGCCGCGGGAGCAGGCCCCGCCGCCGGAACGCCTCGGTCAGGGCATCGATCTCGGCCGCCGTCGGCTTCGCGCCGTCGTCCGGGATCGCGTAGTTGAGCATCGGATGGGCCGTGCCCGGCGAGTAGGTGGCCAGGAAGGGCCCGACCTGCTCGGTGTTCCGGCCGCGCGGCGCCGTCTTGCGGACATAGGTCTGAATAGCAGACATTGCTGGGTTGGAGCCTTTCGAGAGCATGTCAAGGAACCGCAGCCCCGGACGGGCATGCGGGCGGATCGCCGGGCGTCGGGCCTAGCGGGGGCCGACGCCGAGAGCGGCGCCAGGCATAGGCGGTCATTCCTTGACTCGAAGGGACTCTTCCCGGCCATCTTGGCACGGCGGGCAAGCGCATTACCGACGGTCGGGGTGCGCGATCGACGCGTACCGCGTGTCCCAGGCCAAACGCGGAACCCGCATCCGGAGCGTCGGAGCATGGCAGATCGCCCGGCGTTGCACCGGGATGGCCACGGGCACCGGTGGCGGATCGAGCGCCCGCCAGCCGCGGCGGCTGAGGGCCGCGCCGAGCGTCGCGCCCGCCGTGTTCAGCAGGACGTCGTCGGTCGAGGTCACCCGGCCGGGCGGCAACGCGCCGAGCGGACACAGCAGCAGGACGTTGCCGATCACCTGCCAGAGTGATCCGTCGCCGAAGGCAGCGGTGATGTCGGCGCCGGGAACGAGGTCGAGCGTGCTCTCGCCGGAGGTGCCGACCGGCATCGTGACCAGGCACAACACCAGGAATGCGACGAGGCACGCGGCGCTGTCGACGCCGGCTGTCGCGGTCGCGTAGCGGGCGGGCAGTCTTCGCCGCCGACGTGCGGCGACCAGTGGCCAGGCGATCAGCGCATAGGGCAGCGCGATGAACCAAACCGGAATCATCCCCCAGAAGGCGCGCAGCAGGACATCCATGCGCCTTTGCGGTGGCGGCGGTTGTCCGTCCGTGGTTCGGTCAGGAGGCAAACCGTCCACAGTGGAGCCTGTGGACAACCCTGTGGATGAATTCGGCGAGTTTGTGAGGAAGCCTTACTTCACAACACAAACCCGCGATGCGGGCCTGTGTACTACTCGGCCAGCCGACGGGCCTGCTCCAGGAGGTTCTGCAGGTGCAGACCACGGCGGACGTCGCAGGGGTGCGTCGTGGTGCCGCTGGCGATCATTGCCGCGAAGTCGTCCAGCAGCGCGGTGTAGGACTCCTGCGCCGAGCCCGGTTTGCGCCCGAGTGTCCGGTATCCGTGCTGGCCCCAGACCGCGACCTCGACGACGGTCGGCTGCACCGGCAGCCGCAGCGACAACGTCGCGGTGCTGACCACGCCGTTTTCGTGCGCCAGCATCAGGTGCCAGAGGTCGCCGGGGCTCCGCCGGGCCGCCACGACCTCGGTGATCGGGCCGAGGGCGGCGTCCAGCATGTCGAGGGCGTGCGGGCCGATGTCGAACAGCGCGCCGCCGTCGTCCTGGCGCCACTCCGACGTCGCGTACTGGCCGCCGAGCAGGGCGCCGGACAGCCAGCGCGCGCCGCCTCCGGCCCAGCCGCCCGCCTGGGCGAGGCCGGCGAGCCACTCCTGGGTCTGAGCCGAATACCGCAGGGTCAGCACGACGAGCGCGGCGACGTCGGCGGCCGCGACGGCGTCGGCCAGCCGCTGCGCACCGGCGAGGTCGGCGGCGATCGGCTTCTCCAGGATCAGGTGCTTCCCCGCCTCGGCCGCGCGGACGCCCAGTTCGGCCTGGATCGCCGGCGGAACCGCCAGTGCGACCGCGTCCACCTGCTCGAACAGCTCCTCGACGCTGCTCGCGGCGGCCGCGCAGTGCGTGTCCGCAAGCGCTTGCGCGGCTTCGGGCCGCCGGGCCCAGACCGCGGTCAGCGCCGTGCCGGGGTGATCCGCCAGGCCGGGCGCGTGGATGGTCGTCGCCCACGGGCCGGCGCCGATCAGGCCGACGCGCAGCTGTCCGTCCGCGATGAGCTGTCCCACGGCCCGCAGTCTAGGTGTGTCGCTCGTCGCGCCGGAACCGCACCTTCGGGGGACGCCGTCCTGGTTAAAGTGCCTGCATGATCGCCTCGCGCTTCGCCCGGTTCTCCGCCGCCTGCGGCTTCTTGCTGGCCGCCTGCCTCGCGGGGGCCACGCCTGCGTCGGCGACGGGGACCGAGGGGTCCTGCGCCGAGGGAGGCGGGGTCACGGTGGTCGTCGACTTCGGCGACCTGGGCCCCGCGCCGTTGATCCGCTGCGCCCCCGGGACCCCCGCGAACGGCGTCGCGGCCCTGCAGGAGGCCGGCATCGACGTCGCCGGTTCGCAGAAGTACGGCCTGGCCGTGGCCTGCCGGATCGACGGCAAGCCGGGTCCGGACGTCGAGTCGTGCGCGGGGATGCCGTCGGCGACGGCGTACTGGAGCTACTGGCACGCGTCGGCGGGCGGTGCCTGGGAGTCGAGCCAGGAGGGTGCGCAGACGTCGAAGCCGGCCCCGAACGGGTTCGAGGGCTGGGCGTTCGCGCGGCCGAAGTCGGCGAACGACCTGCCGGCGCCGCCGCGCGTGGCGCCGGTGCGGCAGGCCGCTTCGCCGGCTCCTGCTCCGGCGAGCGAGGACAGCTCGTTCCCCTGGGGATTCGTGCTCGGCGGCGTCGTGATCCTGCTGCTCGCCGTCGCGGGGGTGTTCGTCGCGTCGCGGCGCCGGCGTCAGCGTGGGCAGTAGGGCGCTGCACCCCGGCGCCTGGTGGGTCTGGGCGCTCGCGCTGGCCGTCGCCGCCAGCCGGACGACGAACCCGCTGCTGCTCGGCCTGATCATCGCCGTCGCGGGGTTCGTCGTCGCGAACCGCCGGAGTGACGCGCCGTGGGCGCTGGCGTTCCGGCTCTACGCGTACGTCGGCGCGCTGATCGTGGCCTCCCGCGTGCTGTTCCGGATCCTGGTCGGCGGCGAGGACGGCGGCCACGTGCTCCTGGCCCTGCCGCGGATCCCGCTGACCGCCGGGTTGTCCCTGCTCGGGCCGACGTCCGCGGAGGCGCTGCTCGGCGGGTTCTACGACGGCCTGCGGCTGGCGACGATGGTCGTCTGCGTCGGCGCGGCGAACGCCCTCGCCAACCCGAAACGCCTGCTCAAAGCGGTTCCCGGGGCGCTGTACGAGGTGGGTACGGCAGTCACGGTCGCGCTGACCGTGGCGCCGCAGCTCGTCGAAAGCGTGCAGCGCGTGCGGCGGGCCCGGCGGCTGCGGGCAGGGCGGACTCGCGGGCTGCGGGCGGTCAAGGGCATCGTGGTGCCGGTGCTGGAGGACGCGATGGACCGGTCGCTGCGGCTCGCGGCCGCGATGGACTCCCGCGGCTACGGGCGGCGGGCGTACCTGAGCCCGGGTGTGCGGGCGCTGATCGCGTCGTGTGTCCTGTTCGGGCTGGTCGGAGTGTGTGTCGGCGTCTACGGGGTGCTCGACGGGACTTCGTCGTGGCTCGGCGTGCCCCTGCTGGCGGCGGGGCTGGTGGTGGCCGTCGTGGGGTTCGTCCTCGGCGGGCGGCGCGTGCGGCGGACGGCGTACCGGCCGGACCCGTGGCGGTGGCCGGAGACGCTGATCGTGCTCGCCGGGATCGGGTCGTGCGTTTCGCTTTTCCTTTCCGCTCAGGTCGATCCGGCGAACCTGTACCCGTCGTTGAGCCCGTTGCGGTGGCCGGAGGTTTCCTTGGTCCACGTGCTGTCCTTGCTCGTCGCGGTGGTGCCTGCGTTCGTGGCGCCCGCTTCGCCGGGGGTCGCCCGGTGATCGAGTTCTCGCGGGTCACGGTGACCTACCCGGACGCGTCGCGGCCGGTGCTTTCGGACGTCTCGCTGCAGGTCGAGGAGGGCGAGCTGTGCCTGGTCGCGGGGCCGACCGGAGCCGGTAAGTCGACGTTCCTCGGCGCGATCAACGGGCTCGTCCCGCACTTCACGGGTGGTCGGCTGGCCGGGCGGGTGTTGGTGGGCGGGCTGGATACCGCTTCGCACCCGCCGCGGGAGCTCGCATCGGTCGTCGGTGTCGTCGGGCAGGACCCGCTTTCGGGCTTTGTGACCGACACCGTCGAGGAGGAGCTCGCGTACGCGATGGAGCAGCTCGCGGTGGCGCCGGACGTCATGCGCAAGCGCGTCGAGGAAACCCTTGACCTGCTGGGAATCGCCGAACTGCGTAACCGTCCACTTCGGACCCATTCGGGCGGGCAGCAGCAGCGCGTCGCGATCGGTTCGGTGCTGACGGCGCACCCGTCCGTCGTGGTGCTCGACGAACCGACGTCGGCGCTGGACCCGACGGCGGCCGAGGACGTGCTGGCGGCGATCACCCGGCTGGTGCACGACCTCGGGACGACGGTGGTCGTCGCGGAGCACCGGATGGAGCGGGTGGCGCAGTACGCGGACCGGGTGCTGTACCTGCCGGGCGACGGTTCGGTGCGGTCCGGCCCGCCGGCGGAGATCCTGGCGACGTCGTCGATCGCGCCGCCGATCGCCGAGCTGGGGCGGCTGGCGGGGTGGTCGCCGCTGCCGTTGTCGGTGCGGGACGCGCGGCGGGTCGCGGGGCCGTTGCGGACCCGGCTCTCGCTGGTCGATCGGAAATTGTCGGTGGTGGGTTCTAGTCTCTCGGTGACCGGTCGAGCACTGGACGTGAGAGGGGTGGTGGTGCGGTACGGCGATGTCCTGGCGGTGCGCGGGGTGGACCTGCGCGTCGGGCAGGGGGAAGTGGTCGCGCTGATGGGACGCAACGGCTCCGGCAAGTCGTCGCTTCTCTGGGCGGTGCAGGGCAGCGGCCCGAGGTTGGCGGGGAAGGTCGACGTCGGTGGCGTGGATCCCGCGTCGCTCAAGCCACGAGTGGCCCGTCAGCGCGTCGGGCTGGTCCCGCAGACCCCGGCCGACCTGCTGTACCTCGATTCGGTCGACGCCGAGTGCGTACAGGCCGACACCGAATCGGAGGTCCCAGCGGGGACGGCCCGGGCCCTGCTGGACCGGCTCGCCCCCGGGATCGCCGGTGAAGCGCACCCCGGCGACCTCTCGGAAGGGCAGCGACTGGCGTTGGTGCTGGCGATCCAGCTGGCATCGGCCCCGCCGGTCGTGCTGCTCGACGAGCCCACCCGCGGCCTTGACTACCACGCGAAGAGGCGCTTCGCGGCGACCCTGCGAGAGCTGGCCTCGCAGGGCCACGCGGTAGTGCTGGCCACCCACGACGTCGAGTTCGTGGCGACGGTGGCGCACCGCGTGGTGGTCATGGCCGAGGGAGAGGTGGTCGCGGACGGCCCGACGAAGGAGGTGATCGTCGCCTCGCCGGCGTTCGCCCCGCAGGTGGCGAAGATCCTGGCACCGCAGCGATGGCTGACGGTGGACGAGGTCGCGGAAGCGCTGGCATGAGGAGGCAGGCGGAGGGAGGGGGCGGGTGG
>NZ_JBFBBQ010000052.1:0-66901 GCF_040682775.1 Amycolatopsis sp. NPDC051106
CCCCACGCCTACGAAACAACAGCCCAGCCGGCTACCACACCTGCGATAGCCTGAGCTAACTCATCAACCCTGTCCGCCCAAACGGGGCAAGCCCAGCCAGGAATGAGTCATTCACTGCATAGCCACTACCGGTTCTCGGCCTTCCAGGCGTTGTACGTGTAGTCCAAGAACCGCGCCACCCCGCGGACCACGTGCGCCGACCGCACCGAAGTGAACACGTCGAACGCGTGCTGGGCCCCGGCCAGCTCCGCATAAGCCACCGGCTGCCGGGACTTCTCCCGCAACCGCCGCACGAACTCACGAGCCTCACGCACCGGCACCAAGGAATCGTCCCGTCCGTGGATCACGAAGAACGGCGGTGCCTCCGAAGAAATCCGGTCCAGCGGCGAAGCGGCGATGTAGTCGTCGAGGTGCCGCACCGGGTCGCGGTCCGCCGCGAACACCCGCCGCGCGATCAGGCTCTCCAACCGGTACTGACTCGCCCGGGATCCCGACGTCGCCGCGAAGTCGTACACCCCGTAGTGCGGTACGCATGCCTGAATGCTCGTGTCGACGTCCTCGAAGTCCGGCTGCAACGCCGGGTCGTTCTGCGACAACGCCAGCAGCGCCGATAGATGCCCTCCCGCGGAACCGCCCGTCACCGCCACGAAATCCGGGTCGCCCCCGTAAGCGGAAATCGAAGAACGGATCCACGCAAGCGCTTGCTTGGCCGCCACGATGTGCGCCGGCCAGCGGTGGGTCGGCGACAGCGGGTAGTTGATCGCGACGCACACCCAGCCCCGGCGCGCCAGGTAGCGCATCAGCGGCCGGCCCTGCTCCTCCTTGTTGCCGATCACCCACGCTCCGCCGTGGACCTGCAGGAGCACCGGGGCGCCGGTGACCGGCGACGAGGGCCGGTACACGTCCAGCAGGAACCGCTTGCCGCCCGGGGCGTACGCGATGTTGCGGTCGACGCGCACGTCCGGCGCGCCCATCCGGAACGGCAGCGCCAGCTCGCCCCACGGGAGCCCCAGGTCGGAGCGGCCCAGCTCGGCCGCGTAGTCCTCGCCCAGGGCGTTGGTCAGCGCCGCCTCGATCTCCTCGCGAGCGCCGTGACCCGTCCGGATCAGCGCGGCGAGCCCGGCGGCGGACGCGGCGGCCATCGCCAGCCCGGCCTGCGTCGAGCGGTCGCGGACGCCGTGGCGGGCCACCTGCACAGCGGTATCGGCGGCCGTCAACGCCAGGAACTGGGGTGCGAGCTCCGCGGTCAGCCACCCGGCGAAGAACGCCGGGATGGTCGTGGACCGGGCTCGCAACGGGCGGAGCGCGTTCGCGGTGAGGCCGAGCTGGACCGCGCGACGGATCAGGAAATTCGGCTGCACCACCGCGATGATACCGGCGAGTAGGGTGACGCGCCGCTCACCGGAAGTGGCTTACGCTGATCGTCATGCAGAGACTGAGCGGCCTCGACGCCAGCTTCCTCTACCTCGAGACGTCGTCCCAGGTCCTGCACGTCTGCGGGCTGCTCACCCTCGACGGCTCGACCGTTCCCGGCGGCTACACCTTCGCGAAGCTCGAAGCGCAGCTCGAAGAACGCGTCCGCAGGATTCCGGCGTTCCGGCGCAAACTGCACAATCCACTCTGGAACATCGGGCATCCCGTCTGGGTCGAGGACGAGGAGTTCGACCTCGACCACCACGTGCACCGCATCGGCGTGCCGGCCCCCGGTGACCGCACCGAGCTGGCCGCCCTGTGTGCCCACATCGCGGGGCAGCAGCTCGATCGCGCGTACCCGCTCTGGCAGCTGTACGTCATCGAGGGCCTGGCCGACGGCCAGATCGCCGTGCTGCTGAAGATGCACCACGCGAGCGTCGACGGCGTGAGCGGGGCCAGCCTGATCACCTACCTGGCCGGGCTGGAGCCCGACGCGCCGATGCCGGAGATCGAGGACCACCGCAACCCGGTGCTGCCCTCGCCGCTGAACCTGCTCCGCACCGGCGTCGAAAGCCTCGCGAAACGCCCGGCCGAAATCGCGCGGCTGCTGCCGGACCTGCTGGAGCTCGTCCCTCGGTGGCTCGGGAAAGCCCTGCGCGGCAAGGGGATGCCGATCCCGTTCACCGCGCCGCGGACGTCGCTGAACGGCACGATCACCGGGCACCGCAGCGTCGCGTTCGCCCAGCTCGACCTCGACGAGGTCAAGGACGTGAAGAACGCTTTCGGGGTCACGGTCAACGACGTCGTGCTCGCGCTCGTCGCCGGGGCGCTGCGGGAGTTCCTGGCTGCCCGCGGCGACCTGCCGGACGACCCCCTGGTGGCGACCGTCCCGGTGTCGGTGCACGACCGAACCGAGCGCGACCACGGCAGCAACAAGGTCTCCGCCTTCTTCGCCTCGCTCCCGACGCACCTGGCCGACCCGGCCGCGCGGGTGTTCTTCCTCGCCGAGGCCAACCGGCTGTCGAAGGACCACCACTACGACATCGACGCCGACATGCTCCAGGACTGGGCGCAGTTCTCGGCCGCGACGGCGTTCGGCCTCGCCGTGCGCGCGTACTCGGCGCTGCGCCTGGCCGAAAAGCACCCGGTGGTGCACAACCTGGTCGTCTCCAACGTGCCCGGCCCGCCGATGCCGCTGTACCTGCTCGGCGCGCGGATCACCGGCTTCTACCCGCTCGGCCCGGTCTTCCACGGCGCCGGCCTGAACGTCACGGTGCTGTCCAACGCCGGGAAGGTCCACGTCGGCCTGCTCGGCGCGCGGGAGCTGGTCAAGGACCTCTGGCCGCTCGCCGACGCGCTGCCGGAGGCCCTCGCCGACCTGGTCAAGGCCGCGGGCTGAGCACCACCACGGGAATCTCCCGCTCGGTCCAGGCCTGGTACTTCGCAAAGTCGGCGTACAGCTCCACCAGCCGCGGCCACAGGTCGGCGCGCTCTTCCGGCGAGGCCACCCGGGCCGTGACGGGCACGTCGCGCCGGCCCTTGAGGTGGACGCGGGTTTCGGGGTGCGCCAGGAGGTTGCGGTACCACTGCGGGTGCCGCGGCAGCCCGCCCTGGGAGCCGACGATGACGAGGTCCTCCCCGGACCGCAGGTAGAGCAGCGGCGTCGTGAACAGCCGGCCGGACTTGCGCCCGCGGTGCTCGAGCAGCAGCGTCGGCACGGGCTTGCGGAACCCGGCCCCGATCCGCCAGGTGCTGCCGACGCGCCCGCCGGTCAGCTTGAAGACCGCCACCTGGGCTTTCGACCCGTACTTCATGACGTTGGCCGTCACCGGTGAGTCCAGGCCGCCGGGCTTCTCATCGGGCAGGCTGAAGCGTCCCATCGTGAGTTCCTTCCTTCAGAGGGAGTGGACCGCAGCGAGCAGGGCGGGCACCCAGCGGTCGGCGGCGAGCACGCAGGCGGCGTGCCCGGCCGCGACCTCGTAGGTCGCCGCGCCGGGGATGCGGCGGGCCAGAGACCGCTGGTGGTCGGGGGCGATGAACCGGTCGCGGCTGGTCACGACGACCGCCGCGGGCAGCCGCACCGTGGGGAGCCAGCGCGTGGAGTCGAACCGGCCGATCTCGTCGACGGCGACCGCGATCTCCCACGGCGTCGTCGACCGGAACTCCCGCAGCCCCCACCGGTAGTCCCCGACGCGCTCACGCGGGACGGCGGCGGCCACGGCCGGCAGCTGCACGCGCTCGCGCAGCTGCCGCAGCGTCCGGCCGAACACGTCGAGCGCGACGCGCTGGCGCAGCCCGCGGCGGAAGTTGCTCGCGGTCGAACACAACACCAGTCCGGTAACACGTTCTGGTTCCGCGTGGGCGACGAGCTGGGCGACCATCCCGCCCATCGAGTACCCGGCGAGCGCGAACCGCCCGATGCCCAGCGCGTCCGCCACGGCGGTGACGTCGCCGGCGCAGTCGGCGAGCCGGAACTCCGGCGACCGGATGCCCCGGCCGTGCCACCGCTGGTCGAACACGACGACGCGGTGGTCCCTGGCCAGCCGGTCGAGCGCGGGGTACCAGGTCAGCAAGCCTGTGCAGGCCACCGAATGCAGCAGGACGAGCGCGGGCGCGTCCCGCGGGCCGACGTCGGTGACCACCGTCCGGCCGCGCCCGGGCAGGTCGAGGGGGACCGGTTCGGGCACACCCGCGGTCGGCGGCACGGTGATCCGCCGGCGGCGCGCGCCGCCGCGTTCGGTCACCGCCATCCAGGTCCTCCGCCGGGGGTTGCCGTGCTGACCCTTTCCGGTTAAGACTAGAACAGGTTTCAGTATTGCGCCGAACCCGGAGGGACGGGCGTGGACTTCACCCTTGACGATACGCAGACGGAGATCGCCGCCCTCGCCGCGAAGGTGCTCGGTACGGACGACGCTCCGTGGCGCGCGCTCGCGGCCTCGGGCCTGCTCGCCCTCGCGCTGCCGCCCGATCTGGAGGGTGACGGCCTGGGCATCGCGGAGATCGCGCAGGTCCTCACCGAGGTCGGCCGCGCCGCCGCGCCGGTGCCCGCCTACGCCGCCCTGGCGCTGGGGGTCCTGCCGATCGAAACCCTCGGCACGCCCCAGCAGCGCGCGGATCTCCTGCCGCCGGTCGCCGCGGGGGAGGCGCTGCTCACCGCCGCCCTGCACGAACCGTCCGCCCCGCTCGCCGCCGAGCCCGCGACGACCGCGCGCCCGGGCAACGGGAAGTGGCTGCTCACCGGCGTGAAGACCGCCGTTCCGTACGCGAGCGAAGCCGCCAGGATCCTCACGCCGGTGTCCACACCCCACGGCACCGCCGTCTACCTGGTCGACCCGCACGCCGACGGCGTCACGCTCGTGCGGACCCCCACCTCGGCCGGCACGCCCGAGTACACCGTGCGGCTGGCCGACGTCGCCGTCGAGGAGACGGACCTCCTGTTCGACCGGGGCGCCGTCGAAGCGCTGCACCGCCTCGCGCTCGCCGGCGCGCTGGCGGTCGGCGACGGCCTCCTGGCCGGCGCCCTCGCCCTGACGGTCAAGCACGTCGGCGAACGCGTCCAGTTCGGCCGGCCCCTCGCGACGTTCCAGGCGGTGGCCGGCCAGATCGCCGACGTCTACGTCGCCTCGCGGACCGTGCACCTGGCCGTGACGTCCGCGGTGTGGCGGCTCGCGGCCGGCCTGGACGCGGACGCCGAACTCGACGTCGCCGCCTACTGGCTCGCCGAAGAGGCGCCCAAGGCTCTCGCGACCTGCCACCACCTGCACGGCGGGGTCGGCGTCGACGAAACCTATCCACTGCACCGGTATTCGTCGGCGGTGAAGGACCTCGGCCGGACGCTCGGCGGCGCCGCGCACCGGCTCGGCAGGCTCGGCGAACGAGTGGCGGGGGTGCGCGGATGCACGTCGAACTGAGCGCGGCGCAGAAAGCACTGCGCGCCGAACTGCGTGATTACTTCGCCGGGCTGGTCAGCCCCGAGGAACGCCGGGCGATGCTGCGCGAGCGGCACGGGCCGGTGTTCCGCGAGATCGTCCGGCGGATGGGCCGCGACGGCCGGCTCGGCGTCGGCTGGCCGGTCGAGTACGGCGGGCAGGGCTTCGGCGAGATCGAACAGCACCTGTTCGTCGACGAGGCCGTGCGCGCCGACGTCCAGCTGCCGTCGGTGACGCTCCAGACCGTCGGGCCCACGCTGCAGCAGTACGGCACGGACGAGCAGAAGTCCTTCTTCCTGCCCAAGATCCTGGCCGGGGAGATCCACTTCGCGATCGGCTACACCGAGCCGGAGGCCGGCACCGACCTCGCGGCGCTGCGGACGACGGCGGTGCGCGACGGCGACGAGTACGTCGTCAACGGCCAGAAGATCTTCACCACCGGCGGCCACGACGCCGACTACATCTGGCTCGCCGTGCGGACCGCGCCGGACGCGCCGCGGCACAAGGGCATCTCGATCCTCATCATGGACACGAGCGACCCCGGTTACTCGTGGACGCCGATCATCACCTGCGACGGCGCCCACCACGTCAACGCGACGTACTATTCGGACGTTCGCGTGCCGGTGAACCGCTTGGTGGGTAAGGAGAACGAAGGCTGGCGGCTGATCACGACGCAGCTCAACCACGAGCGCGTCATGCTCGGCCCGGCCGGGCGGATCGGCGGGCTGTACGACCGCGTCCGCGCCTGGGCCGCCGCCCACGGCCTGCTCGACCTCGCCGACGTCCGGGCCGTGCTGGCCGAGACGTGGGCGGTGACGCGGGTGAACGAGCTGCTGAACTGGCAGGTCGCGGTGTCCTCGGCGAGCGCGCCGGTGGCCGTCGCCGACGCGTCCGCGACCAAGGTGTTCAGCTCCGAGGTCATCCAGCGGATCGGCCGGAACCTGGAAGAGCTGGTCGGGCGCCACGGCGACCTGGCCGACCCGGACACCGCCGAGCTGGCGGAATGGCTCGACGTCGCCGCGAAGCGCAACATCGTGCTGACGTTCGGCGGCGGCGTCAGCGAAATCCAACGGGAGCTGATCGCCTCGATCGGCCTGGGCCTGCCGAGGGTGCCGCGATGAACGACCAGGACATCATCGAAGCCGCCGAGAAGGTCGCCGCCCGCGGCGAGTGCGCGCCGCGGCTCGCGCGCGACCCGGTGAACCAGGCCATGGTGAACAACTGGGTCGAGGCGATCGGGGACGGCAACCCCGTCTACACCGACCCGGAGTTCGCCGCGCGGAGCGTCCACAAGGGACTGATCGCGCCGCCCGCGATGGCCCAGGTGTGGACGATGGGCGGCCTGAACGTCCCGCGCGGGACCGACGACCCGCTCGGCCTGATGATGGAGCTGCTGGACGAAGCCGGGTTCACGTCCGTCGTCGCGACGAACTCGGAGCAGACCTACCACCGCTACCTGCGCCCCGGCGAACAGGTCGAGGTGCGGACGGCGCTGGAAAGCGTCGTCGGCCCCAAGAAGACCGCGCTGGGGGAGGGCTGGTTCGTCACCACGCGGGCGCGGTGGTACGTCGGGGACGAGGCCGTCGCGGAGATGATGTTCCGCGTGCTCAAGTTCCGGCCGCCCGCCCCGAAGCCGCCGCCGGCGCCGGTGCTGCGGCCGGTGATCAGCCGCGACACCGAGTTCTTCTGGGCCGGCCTTCGCGAAGGCGAGCTGCGGATCCAGCGCTGGGGCGAGACCCTGCGGCACCCGCCCGGGCCGATGCCGCCCGACGGGTCGCTGGACGCGAAGCCGGACTACGTCGTCGCCAGCGGGCGGGGCACCGTGTTCTCCTACGTCGTGCACCACCACCCGCCGGTGCCGGGCAAGGATCTTCCGTTCGTGGTGGCCCTGGTGGAGCTGGAAGAAGGGGTCCGCGTGATGGCCGAACTGCTGGACGCGTCACCCGAGGAGGTCCACATCGGACTGCCGGTGGTGGCGGCGTTCGTCCGCGTGGACGACGACCTGACGCTGCCGGCCTGGAAGGTGGCGCGATGACCGTCATCGAAGGGACCGAGCTGCCGCCGCTGACGATCGAGGCGACGCCGACGTTCGTCGTCAGCACCGCCCTGGCCACCCGCGACTTCCAGGACGTGCACCACGACCGCGACGCGGCCGTGGCGCGCGGGTCGAAGGACATCTTCCTCAACATCCTCACCGACACCGGCCTGGTGCAGCGGTTCGTGTCGGCGTGGGCCGGGCCGGAGGCGCTGATCCGGTCGATCAAGATCCGGCTCGGCGTGCCGTGCTACGCCTACGACACGCTGACGTTCACCGGCCGCGTGGTTTCCCGTGCGGGCAATGACGTCGTGATCTCGGTGTCCGGAGTGGACTCGCTCGGCGAGCACGTCGCCGGGACGGTGGAGGTGACGCTGCCGTGACGCTCTCGGGCAAGGCCGCGATCGCCGGGATCGGCGCGACGGAGTTCTCGAAGGACTCCGGGCGCACCGAACTGCGGCTGGCGGCGGAATGCATCTCCCACGCCTTGGCGGACGCGGGACTGTCGCCGTCCGATGTGGACGGACTGGTGTCGTTCACGATGGACGGCAACGCCGAGATCGCCGTGGCCCGCGAGCTGGGCATCCCCGAACTGAAGTTCTTCAGCCGCATCCACTACGGCGGCGGCGCGGCGGCGGCGACCGTGCAGCAGGCCGCGATGGCGGTGGCGACCGGCGTCGCGGACGTCGTCGTCGCCTACCGGGCGTTCAACGAACGGTCGGGCATGCGGTTCGGCCAGGTGTCCTCGGCCGCGGCGGGGCAGGTCAACTCGTCCGGCGTCGACAACGCGTTCCACTACCCGATGGGCATCGCGACCCCGGCGGCGACGGTGGCCATGGTCGCCCAGCGCTACCTGCACGACTACGGCGCGACGAGCGAGGACTTCGGCCGGGTCGCCGTCATCGACCGCAAGCACGCGGCGACCAACCCGAACGCGTGGTTCCACCAGCGACCGATCACCCTGGCGGAGCATCAGTCGTCGCGCTGGGTGGCCGAGCCGCTGCACCTGCTCGACTGCTGCCAGGAGAGCGACGGCGGGGTGGCGCTGGTCGTCACCAGTGTCGAGCGGGCGCGTGAGCTCGCCCAGGCGCCGGCGGTGATCGCGGCGGCGGCGCAGGGGAGCGGGCCGGACCAGTACGTGATGACCAGCTACTACCGCGACGACCTGGCCGCGCTGCCCGAGATGGGCGTCGTCGGGCGGCAGCTGTGGGACCAGTCCGGGCTCGGACCGTCCGATGTGGACGTCGCCGTGCTGTACGACCACTTCACGCCGTACGTGCTGATGCAGCTGGAGGAACTGGGGTTCTGCGGCCGCGGGGAGGCGAAGGACTTCATCGCCGACGGCGCGCTGGAGCTCGACGGCGTGTTGCCGCTCAACCCGCACGGCGGCCAGCTCGGCGAGGCGTACATCCACGGCATGAACGGCATCGCGGAGGGCGTCCGGCAGATTCGCGGCACGGCGGTCAACCAGGTCGCCGGCGCGGCGCGGGTGCTGGTCACGGCGGGGACGGGCGTGCCGACGAGCGGCCTCGTCCTGACGGGTGACTGAGGCGTCACCTCATTGACGGCTGGTGCCCGGCCGTCGTGGATGTCACGGTGGAGACACCTTCCACGACGGAGAGTGAGGCGATGGTCGTCGACTGGGCGCTCACCGCGGTGTTCGCGGCGCTGGCGCTGCCGTGCGTGCTGCGGCTCGTCCGCCTCGACTACCAGCGGCTGGGCCCCGGCGTCCGCCACGGTGATCTGGCCGAGCTGCTGCTGGTGGTCGCGATGGTCGCGATGTTGTCCCCGGTCGGCGGCCCGATCCCGGCGGCGGGCTGGCAGGCGGTGCTGGTGCTGACGGCGGGCTGGTTCGCGGTGGCCTGGTGGCGGAACCGGGCCTGCGCCCACCACGCGCTCTCGGCGGCGGCGATGCTTTACATGGTGACGGCGATGCCCCACGGCGGCACGGCGCACGGTCCGTGGCTGACGATGGCGACCATGGACGCGCGGCTGGCGTTGCCGCTGGTCGCGGTGGCGGCGGCGGGCTATTTCGTGCTCGACGCGGCCCGCGCGGGGGTGCTCGTGGTGCGCGGGTCGGCGGTCGCCGCGGGCGGGCCCGGGCAGGCGTCGCGTGCGGTCTGCCGGGCGGTGATGGGGGCCGGGATGGGATACATGCTGCTGGCCTCGGCTTTGTGAGCCTGGGCCGGGTACCGCGAATGACTCATTCGCGGCGCCGGAGGTCCCGAATGAGTCATTCGCGACACCCGGCCGGGTGAGAGGCCGCGCCCGCCAGCCCGCGGTCCGCCGGAGTTCGGATGGTGAGCGCCCGAACTCGCGTGATCGGGCCCGGAACTCGTGTGATCAGGGCCGGAACTCGCGTGATCCGGCGCGGATCTTGCGTGCGCTGAGAGGTATCGCATGTGTTTGGAGGGGCATCTCGCGTGCGCTGAGGGGTATCGCGTGTGTTTGGAGGGGCATCGCGCCGGGTGGAGCCCGGCGCGTTCAGCCCTTGATGCGGCGGACCTCGCCCAGGGGGCTTTCGCCGGCGGGCGGGAGCCCTGCCGCCGGGTGGGCGGCTGTCCACTGGGTGGCCGCCGCGATGTCGGTCTTCAGCGCCGTGATCAGGTCCTCCGCCGAGGCGTACGCCTGCTGGTCGCGCAGGTGGGACCCCAGCCACACCACCAGCGTCTCGCCGTACAGGTCGCCCGTGAAGTCCAGCAGGTGGGCCTCCAGCAGCCGGTAGCCGTCCGCTCCGTAGTACGTCGGGCGGCGGCCGACCGAGATCGCCGCCGGGACGCGCGAACCGTCGGCCCGGCCCACCCAGCCCGCCCACACGCCGTCGCCCACGGAGCCCGCCTGGTCGCCCAGTGCGATGTTGGCCGTGGGAAAGCCCAGCTCACGGCCACGCTGGTCGCCCGGCTCGACCGTGCCCCGCACCACGAAGTATTCCGAAGTCACCCCTCCACGTTAGCGGGCGACCGCCGGGACACTCTCACGAAGTGGACACCAGCACCGTGTCCGCCAGCACCGGCGCGTCGTCGCGCTCCACCGCCGTCGTCGTCACGAGCAGCCGGTCGGACGAGCGCCACACCCGGATCCGCAGCGTCTCGCCCGGGAACACCACTCCGGCGAACTTCGTCGCGAACGACGCCACCCGTGCCGGGTCGCCGTCCAGGAACTCGTTCACCAGCACCCGCGCCACGACCCCGTACGTGCACAGCCCGTGCAGGATCGGCTTCGGGAACCCGGCCGCCGCGGCGAACGCCGGGTCCGCGTGCAGCGGGTTCCGGTCGCCGCACAGCCGGTACAGCAGCGCCTGCTGCGGCAGCGTCGGCGTCTCGAAGACGAAGTCCGGCTCGTGCGAAGGCCATTCGATGCGATCCGACGGACCCCGCGAGCCGCCGAAACCCCCTTCACCGCGGGCGAAGATGCTCGACCGGGCCGTCCACAGTGGATCACCCGACGACGACGTCACCGCCACCTCCTGGATCACCACCGCGGCCTTGCCCTTGTCGTACACGTCCGCGATCCGCGAGCGGGCCACCGCCTTCCCCGACGTCGGGATCGGCCGGTGCAGCGTGACCTCCTGCTTGCCGTGCAGCACCTTCGCCAGGTCGATCTCCACGCCCGGGAACGACAGCGCCGGCGGCTCGAAGACCCGCAGGTTGGCCGCGACCGTCGCGAACGTCGGCAGCACCACCAGGTCCTGCTCGTAGGTGTAGCGCAGCTCGTCCGGACCGGCCCCCAGCGCCAAGTGGTAGAGCAGCACGTCCGACGACGTCCAGGCGAAGTTCACCTCGCCGATCTCGGCGCCGACGGCGACCGCGGGATCGATGGGCACGCGGAGCTCCTATTCGTAGCTGATCGAGACGTCGTCGGTGACCGGCAGCGACTGGCAGGCCAGCACGATGCCGTCCGCGATGTCCTCGGCGTCCAGGACCTCGTTGTGCAGCATCTTCACCTCACCCGACACGACCCGGCACGCACACGCACTGCATTGTCCCTCGCGGCACGAGTACGGCGCGTCCATCCCCGCCTCCAGCAGGTGGTCGAGCAGCTTCCGCCGCCGCGGCCAGGCCATCGAGCGCGTGTCGCCGTCCAGGGAAACGGTCAGCGACGCCGGCGCCTCGTCCGACGCCGGCTCCTCCTCGACGGGGACGTCTTCGAACGGGTTGCCCGTCAGCGACGTGAACTTCTCGACGTGCACCCGGTCCCGCGGCACGCCGAGCTGCCCGAGCGCCTCGCGCGCGGCCGCCATGAACGGCGCCGGCCCGCACAGGAAGGCCTCGTGAGACGTGTACGCCGTGGCCAGCCCGCGCAGCTGCGAGACGTCCGGCAGCCCCTGCACGCTCTCCAGCCAGTGCACGACGACCAGGCGGTCTCCGTAGCGCTTCGCCAGCGACGCCAGCTCGCCCGCGAAGATCACCGAACTTTCGTCGCGGTTCGCATAGACCAGCACGACCCGGCCGGAACCCTGCTCCAGCGCCGTCTTCAGGATCGCCATCACCGGCGTGATCCCGCTGCCGCCGGCGAACAGCAGGAAGTCCTCGTCCACCGACGCCGGGCAGAACACCCCCGCCGGCGCCAGGACGTCCACGGTCATCCCGGGGCGAAGCGACGAGCAGACCCAGCTCGACCCGTACCCGCCGTCGGTGCGCTTGACCGTCACCTGCACGCGGTTCTCGTGCGGCGCGCTCGACAGCGAGTAGCACCGGGCCACCGAACCGGTCCGGTCGCTGGGGATCTTCACCGTCAGGAACTGGCCGGCGGAATACCGGAACGCCTCGGCGTGCTCGGCGGGGATCTCGAACACGACCGACCGCGCGTCCGGCGTCTCGACGACGACGTCGGCGACCGTCAGCGTGTAGACCCGCTCACCCATCGGCCACCGCCAGCGTGCCGTCGCGCACCGCGTCGCCGATGCTGTCCGCCAGCTTCGGGCACGTGTCGAGCAGCGCCGACGGCCCGTCCGCGTCGGCGAACACCGGGCACGTCTCCGCCGGTGAGGACGTCCACTGGATGCTCGTGTGCTGGATGCTGTTCTTCTTCACCAGCACGCACGTCCCGCAGCTGCGGCACTCGTGCGGCCGCAGCCCGCCCGACAGGAACTCGGCGGTCTCGGCGGTGGTCACACTTCCGCCTCGGTCTTCCGGCGGGCCAGGTTCTCCGCCACCTCGGCCGCCCACGCCTCGTTGGCCTTCGAAGTGTCCACTTCGAACTCGAACCGCCGGGTCATGTCCTCGGTGACGTCGGCGACGTCGACGTAGAACTGCTGGTACCAGCGGCGAAGCTGGTAGACCGGACCGTCCTCTTCGCACAGCAGCGGGTTGTCGATCTGCGTCTTGTGCTTCCAGATCTCGACGTCCTGCAGGAACCCGGCGCCGATGCCCTTGGCCAGCTTCGCCGCGATCTTGTCCGCGTGCTCGTCGGTCAGCCCGTTCTGCTTCTTGACCTTCATCCCGTACTGCAGCACGAACGACGTCGGCGTCACGGGGTAGTGGCAGTTGATGAGCACGCTTTCGATCTCGTAGCCCTGGAACGAGTTCACCAGCTTGTTGATCATGTAGGACGGCCCGAAGTACGACGCCTCCGACCGCAGCAGGTTGTCCTCGCCGCCGTAGTTGGACGCCATGCCCATGTCCGGGCGGCCCTTGGTGTTGAGGTACTGCGTCGCGATGTGGCCCTCGAAGACGTTCTTGAAGTACGTCGGGTAGGCGTAGTGGATGTAGAAGAAGTGCGCCATGTCGACGACGTTGTCGATGATCTCGCGGCAGTTGGAGCCGTCGATGAAGATCGAGTCCCACGTCCAGTTGCTCCACTCGGAGCTGTCGGCGGCTTCGATGTGCGGGATCGCCAGCTCCTCCGGCGGCGGGTTGCCTTCCGGGTCGTGCCAGACCATGAGCTGGCCGTTCTGCTCCGACGCCGTCCACGACCGCGTCCGCGCGCGCAGCGGAACCCGCTTGGCGTAGGGGATCGAGACGCACTTGCCCTTGCCGTTCCAGCGCCAGTCGTGGAACGGGCACGCGACCTCGTCGCCCTTGACCGTGCCCTGGGTGAGGTCGCCGCCCATGTGCCGGCAGTAGCCGTCGAGGACGTTCAGCTCTCCGTGAGAGTCGGCGAACACCACCAGCTTCGTGCCGAACGCCGTGACCGCGTGGGGTTTCCCGTCGCGGAAGTTCTTCGCCAGGCCGAGGCAGTGCCAGCCGCGCGCGTAGCGGGTCGGCGGCTCACCGGCGTAGATGGTGCGTACGGACTCCTGCGTCATCGCTCGCCTCCCGTGGTCCTCTGATCTTCGTGCGCCAGCCGCGTCGCCGCAAGGTAGCCGAACACCATGGCGGGACCGATGGTCGCGCCCGGCCCGGCGTACGTCCGGCCCATCACGGCCGCGCTGACGTTGCCCGCGGCGTAGAGGCCCGGCACGGCGGAGCCGTCTTCGCGCAGGACCTGCGCGTGCTCGTCGGTGCGCAGGCCGCCCTTGGTCCCCAGGTCGCCCGGCACGATCTTCACCGCGTAGTAGGGCGCCTTGTCGAGCGGGCCGAGGCTGGGGCTGGGTTTGTTGCGCGGGTCGCCGTAGTAGTGGTCGTACTTGCTGACGCCGCGCTGGAAGTCTTCGTCGACGCCGTTGCGCGCGAAGCCGTTGAAGCGCTCGACGGTCGCTTCCAAGCCGTCCGGCGGGACGTCCATCTTCGCGGCCAGCCCGGCCAGCGAGCCGGACTTCACCGCGATCCCGGCCTTGAACCAGCGCCCGGGCAGCGGCTGGCGCGGCCCGACGCCGGTGAACATGTACCGGTCCTTGTAGCGCTGGTCGAACACGAGCCAGGTCGGGATGTGCTCGCCCGGCCCGTCACCTTCGCCGTACATCGCGTGCACGGCTTCGACGTAGGGCGCCGACTCGTTGACGAACCGCTGCCCGCGCGCGTCGACCATGATGCAGCGCGGCCGCGACCGCTCGGCGAGCGCGAACCACGGCCCGCCGGTGAGCGGCAGCGACGGCCCCCACCAGGCGTCGTCCATCAGGTCGAGGGCCGCGCCCAGCTTGAGGCCGGCGGTGATGCCGTCGCCGGTGTTGGCGGCCGCGCCGACGGTCCAGTCGGTGCCGATCGGCGCGCGCTGGTACTTCTCGCGCATTTCGAGGTTCTGCTCGAACCCGCCGCTGGCGAGGATCACGCCCCGCCGGGCTCCGATGACTCCCTGCCCGGTGACGACGCCGGTGACGCGGTCGTCCTCGACGTGCAGGTCGACCAGCGGGGTGTTCAGCCGGACGTCGACGCCCGCCCTGGTCAGGCCCACCCGCAGGCCGGCCGCAAGCGCTTGCCCCATGCTCAGCAGCCGCTGCCCGCGCAGCTTCCCGGCCAGCCACTGGACGCCGAGCGACAGCACCCGGACGGCGCCGCGCGGGTGCCGGGCCAGCAGGCTCAGCCAGCGGTAGTCCGCCTGGGTGATGGGTACGCCGAGCGGGGGAGCGCTGTAGGGCGGTTCGAGGTGGGCCAGGTCGTCGCCGAGCAGCTTGCCGTCGAAGGCCATCGGCTCGACCGACCGGCCGCCGGGGCGCCCGCCCGGCGCTTCGGGGTGGTAGTCGCTGTAGTCGCGGACCCAGCGGAACTTCAGTGGCGTGTGGTCGCAGACGAACTTCAGCACCTCGGGGCCGTGCGCGAGGAACGTGTCGCGCCGGACGGCCGGGACGACGTCGCCGACGATCGAGGCCAGGTACTCGCGGGCCCGTTCGGGTGGTTCGTCGATGCCGGCGGCGCGCAGCGCGTGGTTGCCCGGCAGCCAGACCCCGCCGCCGGAGCGGGCGGTCGAGCCGCCGAAGCAGGCCGCCTTTTCGAGGACGACGACGCTCAGACCGGCTTTCGCCGCGGCCAGCGCGGCGGTCATCCCAGCGGCTCCGCTGCCGACCACGACGACGTCGAACTCCTCCGTCATGCCACCTCACCTGTAACGTGTTCCACAAGAAGAGTATCCAGTTGAGAGTCGCTTTCGGCCACCATAGACGAGAACGTGTTCCAGTTCTAGGGTGGTGACCATGGACGAACTCGTCGCGGACGTGGTGATCGTGGGGTTCGGGGCGGCCGGCGCCTGTGCCGCCCTGGAAGCGGCCGACGCGGGCGCGGACGTCGTCATCGTCGAGCGCTTTGCCGGCGGTGGCGCCAGCGCGGTCAGCGGTGGCGTGGTCTACGCGGGCGGCGGCACGCGCCAGCAGCTCGACGCCGGTGTCGACGACTCCGTCGACGCGATGTACGCCTACCTGCGGCTCGAGGCCGGCGACGTCGTGTCCGAGAAGACGTTGATGCGGTTCTGCGAGGGCAGCCGCGAGATGATCTCCTGGCTGGAGACCAACGGCGTGCCGTTCGAAGGCAGTCTCTGCCCGTACAAGACGTCGTACCCGAGCGACGAGCACTACCTCTACTACTCCGGCAGCGAAGCCGCCGGCGGCTTCCGCGACGCGGCGAAGCCGGCTCCGCGCGGCCACCGCGTCAAGGGGCCCGGCACCTCGGGGAAGATGCTGATGGCGCGGCTCAAGGAGGCCGTCCGCAAGCGCGGCATCCGCGTGCTGACGCAGACCACCGCGCGGGCCCTGGTCCGCGACGGCGAAGGGCGCGTCACCGGCCTCGTCGTCGACTCGCTCGGCGACGCGCCCGCGTGGGTGCGGGCCCGGCACCAGCGCTTCGCGCAGTACGCCGCGAAGCCGGGCATCTACGTGCCCGCGCTGCGCAAGTCGCTGCACCGCCGGGTCGAGCGCTTCGAGCGCAGTCACGGCCGTGAGCTGCGGATTTCCGCGCGACGCGGGGTCGTCCTCGCCGCGGGCGGGTTCATCGCCGACCGGGAGATGGTGCGCGAGCACGCGCCGCAGTACCGTGGCGGGCTTCCGCTCGGCACGTCCGCCGACGACGGCTCGGGCATCCGGATGGGCATCGAGGCCGGCGGTGCGACCGGCGAGCTGGGCCGGATCTCCGCGTGGCGGTTCGTCACGCCGCCGAGTGCGTTCCTCGGCGGGATCATCGTCGACGCCGAGGGGATGCGGGTCATCGACGAAGCCCGGTACGGCGCCGCCGTCGGCGAGAAGCTCATCGAGGAGCACGGGAGCAAGGGCTGGCTGCTCGTCGACGCTCCGATCGTGGCGGAGGCCCGCCGGGACGGCCGGAAGCAAAGCCAGTGGTTCCAATGGCTTCAGCTGCGGTACCTGCTGCGCCGCGGCCGCGTGCTCGGCTCCACGCTGGACGAGGTGGCGCGCAAAGCCGGGGTCGACGCCGAGGGCCTGCGGGCGAGCGTCGAGGCGTACCACGGCGACGAAGACCCGGTGGGCAAGCCCGCCGAGTTCCGGCGGCGGCTGGAGCACCCGCCGTTCTCGCTCATCGACATCTCGGTGCGGCCCAACCTCGGTTACCCCACGCCGATGCTCACCCTCGGCGGCCTGGTCGTCGACGAGGACACCGGCGCGGTGCGGAGCGCGGCGGGGGAGCCGATCGCCGGGCTGTACGCCGCCGGCCGCACCGCCGTGGGAATCTGTTCCAGGTCCTACGTCAGCGGGCTCTCGCTGGCCGACTGCGTGTTTTCCGGCCGCAGGGCGGGGATCAACAGCGCGCTGGCGCAGGGCGTTCTCGACAAAAACGAGAACGTGTTCTAGTCTTGGCGCAGCGAGAAAGAGAGGACTGCGCATGAGCGAGCAGGTGATCGCCGGGGTCCGGGACCTCCTGCCGGTCCTGCGGGAACGGGCCCAGGACACCGAGGACGCGCGAAACGTGCCCGAGGAGTCCGTCAAGGCCCTGCAGGAGACCGGGTTCTTCAAGCTGCTGCAACCGAAACCGTACGGCGGTTTCGAAGCCGACCCGGTGAGCTTCTACACCGCGGTGAAGCTGATCGCGAGCGCGTGCGGGTCCACCGGCTGGGTCGCCTCCATCCTCGGCGTCCACCCGTGGCACGTGGCGCTGTTCGACGCGCAGGCCCAGCAGGAGGTCTGGGGCGAGGACGAAGACGTGCGGATCTCCTCGTCGTACGCCCCGATGGGCAAGGCGGAGGTCGTCGAAGGCGGCTACCGGCTGTCGGGCCGCTGGAGCTTCTCCTCCGGCTCCGGTCACTGCACGTGGGTGCTGCTCGGGGGACCCGCGTTCTCCGGCGGCAAGCCGGTCGACTTCTGCACGTATCTCCTGCCCATCGCGGACTACACCATCGTGGACGTCTGGGACACCGTCGGCCTGCGCGGCACCGGCTCGAACGACATCGTCGTCGAGGACGTCTTCATCCCGCAGCACCGCGCGCTGAGCTTCATCGCGACGTCGAAGTGCAAGGTGCCCGGCCAGGCCGTCAACCCCGGCCCGCTGTACCGGCTGCCCTACGGTTCGGTGCACCCCAGCACGATCACGGCACCCATCATCGGCATGGCGCAGGGCGCCTACGACGCGCACGTCGAGCACCAGCGCAAGCGCGTGCGGGCCGCGTACGCCGGCGAGCAGTCCAAAGAGGACCCGTTCGCCAAGGTGCGGATCGCCGAAGCCGCCAGCGAGATCGACGCCGCGTGGCTGCAGCTGACGCGCAACATCGACGAGCTGTACGAACTGGCCAAGCGCGAGGAACGGCTGCCGTCCGACCTGCGCCTGCGCGTCCGGCGTGACCAGGTGCGCGGCACCGAACGCGCGATCTCCGCGATCGACCGGCTCTTCGAGAACTCCGGCGGCCGCGCGATCCAGCGCGGCACGCCGATCCAGCGCTTCTGGCGCGACGCGCACGCCGGCCGGGTCCACGCGGCCAACGACGCCGAGCGCGCGTACGTCATGTTCGGCACCGGGGTCTTCGGGCTCCCCGTCGAGAACGCGATGTACTGATGGCCGGTCCGGAAGGGAAGTACGTCCAGGCGGGCTCGCTGAAGCTGCACTACCACGAAGCCGGCGCCGAACACGCCGAGACCGTGATCCTGCTGCACGGCGGCGGGCCCGGCGCGTCGGCGTGGAGCAACTTCGGGCGCAACCTGCCGGAGTTCGCCAAGCACTACCGGACGATCGCCGTCGACCAGCCAGGCTTCGGGCGCTCGGACAAACCGGCCGAGCATCCGCAGTACTTCCGCCACAGCGCGGACGCCGTCGTCGGCCTGATGGACGCCCTCGGCGTCGAGCGCGCCCATTTCGTCGGCAACTCCCTGGGGGGCGGGGCCGCGGTCCGGCTCGCCTTGAACCACGGGAAGCGGGCCGGGCGGCTGGTCCTCATGGGACCCGGCGGGCTGAGCGTCAACGTCTTCGCGCCCGACCCCACCGAAGGCGTCAAGAACCTCGGCAAGTTCGCCGCGAAACCCAGCCGGGAACGCATGGAAGCCTTCCTGCGCATCATGGTCCACGACCAAGGGCTGATCACCGACGAGCTGATCGACGACCGCTTCGCCGCGGCGAACACGCCGGAGTCGCTGGCCGCGATGCGGGCGATGGGGATGTCGTTCGCCCAGCCCGAAACCTACGAAGAAGGCATGCTCTGGCGCGAAGCCCACCGCCTGCGCCAGCGCGTGCTCCTGATCTGGGGCCGCGAGGACCGCGTCAACCCCCTCGACGGGGCACTCATGGCGCTCAAGACGATTCCGCGCGCGCAGCTGCACGTGTTCGGCGGCTGCGGGCACTGGGCCCAGCTGGAGAAGTTCGACGAGTTCAACCGGCTGGCCCTCGACTTCCTCGGGAGTTCCTGATGGGCATCCGGTCACTGGGCTACCTCCGCATCGAAGCCACCGACATGGCCGCGTGGCGCGAGTACGGGCTCAAGGTGCTCGGCATGGTCGAAGGCAAGGGCACCAACCCCGATGCGCTCTACCTGCGCATGGACGACTTCCCCGCGCGGCTGGTCATCTCGCCCGGCTCCGCGGACCGGCTGGCCGTCACCGGCTGGGAGGTCGCGAACGCGGGCGAGCTCGCCGAGCTCCGGTCGCGTTTGGACGGTGCCTCGGTGCCGTACAAGGAGGGCACCCCCGACGAGCTGGCCGATCGCCGCGTCGACGAGCTGATCAGCTTCGACGACCCGTCCGGGAACACCCAGGAGGTGTTCCACGGCGTCGCGCTGCAGCACCGGCGCGTCGTGAGCCCCTACGGCCACACGTTCGTCACCGGCGAGCAGGGTCTCGGCCACGTCGTCTTGTCCACAAAGGACGACGAAGCGTCGCTGCGGTTCTACCGCGACGTCCTCGGCTTCCGGCTGCGCGACTCGATGCGCCTGCCGCCGCAGATGCTCGGCCGGCCCGCCGACGGCCCGCCCGCGTGGCTGCGCTTCTTCGGCTGCAACCCCCGCCACCATAGTCTGGCGTTCCTGCCGATGCCGACGCCGAGCGGGATCGTGCACCTGATGGTCGAGGTGGAGAACACCGACGACGTCGGCCTGTGCCTCGACCGCGCGATCCGGCGGAAGGTGCCGATGTCGGCCACGCTCGGCCGGCACGTCAACGACCTGATGCTGTCGTTCTACATGAAGACCCCCGGCGGTTTCGACGTCGAGTTCGGCTGCGAGGGCCGCCAGGTCGACGACGACAACTGGATCGCCCGCGAGAGCACCGCGGTTTCCCTGTGGGGGCACGACTTCTCGGTCGGCGCGCGGCCGCCCGGGTCATGACCTCGGTGGCGGTCGACCAGACCGAGTTCCGCAGTGTGCTCGGGCACTTCTGCACGGGCGTCACCGTGGTCACCGGCCGGGACGGCGACACCCTCGCCGGGTTCGCCTGCCAGTCGTTCGCCGCGCTGTCGCTCGACCCGCCGCTGGTGCTGTTCTGCCCGGCCCGCACGTCGCGGACCTGGCCGGTGCTCGCCGCGGCGGGCCGGTTCGCGGTCAACGTCCTGGCCGAGGACCAGCAGGAGGTCAGCGCGGTGTTCGGGGCCCGCGGCGAGGACAAGTTCGCGCGGATCGGCTGGACGCCCGCGCCGTCCGGGGCCCCGCTGCTCGACGGCGCGCTCACCTGGATCGACTGCGCACTGGAAGCCGTGCACGAGGCCGGCGACCACTACGTCGTGATCGGGCGGGTGACGGCGCTCGGCACGCCGTCGGACGCCCGGCCGCTGCTGTTCCACCGGGGCCGGTACGCGGTCACCGAGCCGGCCCGGGACGCGTTCGCGGCGCTGATGCCCTGGCCGCGTCCCGACGACTGGCTCTGACGTAACGGCCGCCGCGCCGCGGGCGACTTCCGGGGAAGTCGTCGCCCGAGGAGGACCACCGTGCAGCTGTGCGGTTTCCCGGCCGCCGAGGTCGAGTTCGACCGGGCGGGCGAGCTCGTCGGCGACCGGGGCGCGGGCGTGCGGGCGATCGCCGTCGAAGCCACCGATCTGCTCGTGCTCTGCCACGGCTGGAGTCACCGGCTCTACGCCGCGCTCGCCAAGTCCCTGCGCTCGGTGCGCGACGGCGTGCCCGGCCGCCGGGTCGCGCTCGCCTGCGTCCGGTGGCCGTCCCCCGAGTCGCCCGGCGCCGACCTCGCGGAGCGGCTGGACCGGCTGCGGGACCTCCGGCCCGGGGAACGGCTCACCATCGACGCGGCCGCCGACCTCGTGCCGGCGCTGACGGCCCGCGCGACCGCGCGCACGGCGTTCGCCGCCGCCGTGCTCTCCGTGGCCACCCGAGGTGCCGAAGACCACGAAGACGCGTCGGCGCAGCTGTTCTCCCTGCCCGGCGGCACGGTCATGGACCGGCTCGCGAAACCGGCGGCCGAGCGGCTGCTCGACTACCTGGTGCACTACGAGCTCAAGGCCCGCGCGAGCACGGTGGGGGAGCACGGGCTCGCTCCGCTGCTCGGCGCGCTCGCCCGGCCGGGCCTGCGGATCCACCTCGCCGGGCACGGTTTCGGCGGCCGGGTGGTGACGGCGGCGGCGAACGCGCGTCCGGCCGGCTCGGCGGCCACGGTGGCGCTGCTGCAGGCGATGGTCTCGCAGTACGGCTTCGCCGCGGACCGGGGCGACGGGCAGCCCGGTGAGTTCCGCCGGATCCTCGACGAGCGCGTCGTGACCGGGCCGATCCTGATCACGCACACCCTCCACGACGTCGCCGCCGACGTCCCCTACTCGATCGCGGAAATGCTGGTGGGCGGCTCCTACGGCGGCATCGGCCGCCACGGCGCGCAGCGGACGCCCGAAGCCGTCACCGCCGAGCTGTTACCGGTGAGCGGGACCTACCGTTGGCGTCCGGGCGTCCCGCACAACTTGCCGGCCGACGGGTTCGTGCGCGGCCACGACGACGTCGGCGGCCCGGAGATCGCTCACGCGTTGTGGTCGGCGATCGCGGCGAGTTAGGGCGACCGGGTGGTTGTGCAGGGTTTCACAGGTGGGCCGCATCCCAATCACGAGAGAAAGTCGAGCCTTAGCGCGCACACTGTTACCCAGTTGCAGTGTTTCCGGGAGGAGTGTGTCGCGCATGCGTGGGCCCAGCGGACGGATCGCCCGGTTCCGGCGCCGGTTGCACCCCGGCCGCAATCCGCTGACCAGGTTCGGCGACCGCGTCGAGGCCGCGCTGCTGGCGCTGGTCTTCGCCGGCGCGCTGCTGGCGCTGCCGTTCGCGGCGGCGTTCGGGTCCGACACCTACGCGTCGCAGACCGCCCGCGCCGAGCAGGAACGCACGACCCGGCACCCGGCGACGGCGGTGTCCCTGGCCGCGGCGCCCAACCAGCCCTACAGCACCGACGGCGCGGGAGCCCCGGCCGACCAGACGACGGTCCAGGCCGCCTGGTTCGACGCCCGCGGCGCCCGCCACACGGGCGACGTCCTCGCCGACGCGGGCAGCCCGGCGGGCACGCACGTGCCGGTGTGGCTGGACCAGCGCGGCGAGCTGGCGAACGAGCCGCTCTCGCCGGCCACTTCGGCGGCGGACGGAGTCTTCGCGGCGATCCTGCTGTGGGTCGCGATCACCGGGTCCCTGGCGGGGTTGTACGGAATCGCCCGGTTCGCGGTGGGCCGCTTCCACTCCGCGGCGTGGGACCGGGCCTGGGCCGAAGCCCGCCACGACAGCCGGTTCTGAGTCACCGAAAAGCCGATATCGCCCGGCCGGGACGCTCACGTTCGTTAACATCCCGCTCCGTGACCGCTTCGCCACAGGCCGACTCCGGTTCCCGGAGTGACCACGGGAACCCGGACAGCAGGGCCCCGGAGGATCTCGTCGACGAGCTGGGCAAGCTGGCCGGCGAGGTGCTCGACGACCTCGAGCGCCGGCTCGACCGGAAACGTCCGGAGATCGACCTCGGCGAGCTGCGCCCGGACGTGATCACCAGGGTGACGGGCGACTGGCCGGCTTTGCTCAGTGAGGTGAAGAGCGAGACCGCCGCGCTCGAGGACGCTCGCCAAGCCCTGTCGGCCCACCGGCACCCGCCCGGCCCCCCGGCCGGTCCGCCGGATCTCCGGGACAAGAGGGCACACGCGGCGCTCGGCGCCGCGCTCGCGCTCGGCGTGCTCGGTCCGGTGGCCTTCTGGCAGTTCCTCCAGGCGCCCTTGAGCCCCACCGGCCACTTCTGGGTGGCCGTGGCCGTCGTGGTCGTCGGCTTCGCCCTGCTCCGCCCGATTTACGTGGCCGTCGAGCGGGCGGGTCGCAGGCTCACCGGCGTACCGGCCCGCGGTGGCGCGGGATGGCCGTTGGTCACCGGCTTCGTCACGGTGTACCTGCTGATGCTCTGGCGGTACTGGACGGCTTTCGAGGAGTTCGCGGGCCCGGTGCTGTCGAAGGGAGTCTGGATCGTCGCGGGCGTGGGCATCCTCGTGCTGGCTTTCGGCGCTTACGCGGCCACCAACGAGCCCGCTCGACCGGAGCTGAAAGCGCGCCGCATCCCGACCTCGGTCGTCGGCCGGGAAGTCCGCGTCACCGCAGTCGCGATGGTTCTCGCGGCTCTCGTGCTGACCGGAGTGGTGCCGGTGCCGGGGCCGGATTGGGTGAGCTGGTCGTCGGCCGATGTGCTGGCCCTGCTGACGATGGTGCTCGGGGGGCCGCTGGTGCTGAGCGCACGACTGCCCCGGTGGCTGTCGCGGGACGTGAGCCGCGTCGGCAGCCGCGGGTGGAAACAGCAGGAAGACCGGCTGGCGAAGAAATGCGAAGAGGCCATGAGCGCGTGGCGGAAAGCAGCCGAGGGACCCGTCCGGCAGCTGGTCGTGCACCACACCAACGAGGCGCGCCACCCACCCTTCAGCACGGTGCTGCCGAGCTACGACCCCCGCGCCCTCGGCCGTATGCGCGCGGACCAGCCGATCGCTCGCAAGACCGCGGCCGGCCAGCGGCTGGAGATGGTGCTGGCCGGCCTGAGCGGTGGCGCGGTCGGCGTGGCGGGACCGCGGGGCGCCGGCAAGTCGACCTGGCTCGAGGCGTTCCGGGACGGCAAGCTCCAGGACTTCCGCGACGCGCACATCGCGTTGCTCGAGAGCGTGCCGGTGCGCTATGACATGCGCGAGTTCGTCCTGTACCTGTACGCCCGCATGTGCGGCGCGGTCATCAAGTTCTGCGACGGACCCGGAGGTGGCGATGCCGGGCAGCCGGCCTTCCGGCCGGTCTGGCGCGCCCGGCTGCGGCGGTGGTGGCCGTTCGCCGCGATCGTGGCCTCATGGCTCGTCCTGGGACTGGCCGGCTCCCTGTCGTTGCGCGACCCGAAGGTCGACATCAGGACGTGGCTCACGTCGCTCTGGTGGCCCGTGGTGTCGTTGTTCGGGGTGGGCGGTCTGCTCGCCGTGGCGGTGCGCCACCGGCCGGCCGGTCCTCCCGCTCCCGCACCGAGCCGCGCAGGCGGACCGGGGGAAACACCGCCGGAAGACCTGCCCGCGCTGCGGCGCCTGGCGGTGGACCGGCTCGAGGAGATCGAGTTCCAGCAGAAGCACACGGCGGGCTGGTCGGGGAAGGTCGGTGTGCTCGCCGGTGCCGAAGTGGGACTCAGCGGCTCGCGGGAGGTGACCCGGCAACCCCGGACGTACCCGCAGATCGTTCGCGATTTCGGCGAGTTCCTCAGGGCGACCGTCGCGTGTGTCGAGCGAGAGCCCGGCGTCGCGACCCCCTCGGTGGTGATCATCCTCGACGAGCTCGACAAGATCGCCACACCGGAAGCCGCCCAGGACTTCGTCAACGAGATCAAGGCGCTCGTCGACGTGGGCGTGCCGGGATTCCTGCTGCTCGTGTCGGTGTCGGAAGACGCCCTCGCGTCCTTCGAGCGGCGCGGACTCCCGGTCCGGGACGCGTTCGACAGCACGTTCGACGTCATCCTCCGGCTGGAGTACCTGACCCTCGGCGAAGCGAAAGAGATGTTGAGCAATCGCGTCCTCGGCCTGCCGGAGCCCTTCACCTGCCTGGCCCACTGCCTGGCGGGCGGACTGCCCCGGGAACTGATCCGGGTGACCCGGGAGATGATCCGCGAAAGCGGCTCACTCCCTGACGTCGCGCACCGGATGGTCGCCGGGGACCTGAGGAACAAGCTCGGCGCGCTGCGCACGGTCGTCGCACACGGCACCTACGACGACGTCGCCGCGAGTGAACTGGTCCGGCACGTCGACGCGCACGCCGTCGCCGACCCGGCCGTGTTGCTGCGCGCGGTGCGGCAGCCACCTGCGGCCGCCGGCCACGCGGCGGAGCCGGCCTCGTTGCACCGGTTGCGGCTGGAGACGCTCGGGTACCTCTACTACCTGGCCACCGTGCTCGAAGTGTTCGGCGCCGGCTTCGCTCCGGCGGATCTCGACCGTGGCCGCACCGAGGGGGACACGTCCTTCGACACCCTCGGCTCGGTGCGCCAGCTCTTCTCCGTCAACGCCCGGCTGGCCTGGCTGACCGTCAGCGCGTTCCGCCAGGCGTGGGAGCTCGCGACCGTCGCGCCACCCGATGCCGACGAAGCCGGGCGGTGACTCGCCTTCACTTCCAGCGGAAGTGCACGAACACCCGGCCGAAGTTGTCCTTGTCCTTCTCGATCCGGTGGTAGAGCGCTTTGACGTCCTTGCGCTCGAGGAACCGCAGGACGTGCTTCTTCAGCTGGCCTGAACCCTTGCCGGGGATGATCTCGACGAGCGGTGCCTTCTTCGCGACGGCCTCGTCGATGATCCCCTTGAGCGCCCGGTCGATCTCCCCGCCGCGGTTGTAGATGTCGTGGAGGTCCAGCTTCAGCTTCACAGCGCCTGCCACCAGCCGTCGACCGGGGGCGGCTCCGTCACGTCGATGCGCTCGCCCGGGCGGGGGATCGCCAGCGCCAGGTCCGCCGCCTTCGCCTCCCGCCACACCCGGTCCGCCGGCTCGCCCCACGGGTGCATCGCCAGCTGGAACGTCGCCCAGTGGACCGGGATCAGCAGCTTCGCCCGGACGTCGAGGCCCGCCGCGACGCCTTCCTCCGGGGTCATGTGGATGTCCGGCCAGTGCGGGGCGTACGCGCCGACCTGGATCAGGGCCGCGTCGAACGGGCCGTGCCGCTCGCCGATCGCGGCGAAACCGTCGAAATATCCCGTGTCGCCGCTGTAGAACACGCGGTGCGCCGGCCCCATCAGCGCCCACGACGTCCACAGCGTGTCGTCGTTCGTGATGCCCCGGCCGGAGAAGTGCTGGGCCGGCGTCGCGACGAAGCGGACGCCGGCCACCGTGGCCTCTTCGTGCCAGTCCAGCTCGATGATGCGCGACGCCGGGACGCGCCAGCGTTCGAGGTGCGCGCCCACCCCGAGCGGCACCAGGAAGGGCGCCTCGGACGACGCGACCAGGGTGCGGACCGTCGCCAGGTCCAGGTGGTCGTAGTGGTCGTGCGAGATCACCACCGCGTCGACCCGGCCGACCCCGGCCAGCGTCACCGGGGGCTCGTGCAGCCGCCGCGGGCCGGCGAACGCCGCGGGCGACACCCGGTCGCTCCAGACCGGATCGAGCAGCACGCGGGCGCCGTCCAGCTCGACCAGCGCCGACGCGTGGCCGTACCACGTCACGTGCAGGCCGTCGGCCGACAGCACCGGCTCCGACGCCACCAGCGGCACCGCGCCGGCGGGCTTGCGCAGCTCGCGGTGCTCGCCGAAGAACATCTCGCGGAAGATCGTCCGCATCGCCGCCGCCGTCATCGGGTGCCGGGGCGCCACGTTGCGGAACACCTTGCCGTCGAACTGCGGCGAGGTGCGGACCCGCTCGGCCCGGGCGCCGGCGGCCTTCGCGCCGAACGCCGCCGGCAGGTCCCGCAGGGCCGCGATCGTCTTCCTCATACTCCGAGTCTACGAACGGTTCCTGAGAGGGGCCCCAGCTTCGTGCAGGTGGGTGAGGGCCTGGCGGTAGGACTCGACGAGGCTCGTCTGCAGGTAGGGGACGCCCAGCTCGGCGCAGTAGCCCTCGACGATCGGCTGCGCCAGCCGCAGGTGCCGCGACGGCATGCTCGGGAACAGGTGGTGCTCGATCTGGTAGTTGAGGCCGCCGAGGGCGACGTCGATCACGGCGCCGCCGCGGACGTTGCGGGAGGTCAGCACCTGCTTGCGGAGGAAGTCGAGCTCGGGCTGCCCGGTCAGCGTCGGCATGCCCTTGTGGTTGGGCGCGAAGATCGATCCCATGTAGATGCCCCAGAGTGCCTGGTGGACCACGAAGAACAGGATCGCCATGCCGGGGGAGAGCACGGTGATCAGCGCGCCGAGGTAGACGACGACGTGCGTGGCGAGCAACGCGGCTTCCACCCAGCGGCGGCGCAGGCCCGGCTTGCACACCGCGCGGATCCCCGACACGTGCAGGTTGAGGCCTTCGAGCGTCAGCATCGGGAAGAACAGGAACGCCTGGTAGCGCCCGATGAACCGGGCGGCGCCGCTCGCTTCCCGGGCCTGGCCCTTCGACCACACGAAGATGTCCGGGTCGACGTCGGGGTCGAGCTCCTCGTGGTTCGGGTTGGCGTGGTGGCGGGTGTGCTTGTCCATCCACCAGCCGTAGCTCATCCCGATGCCGAGGTTGCCGACGAGCATCCCGGCGATCTCGGTGGGCCGCCGGCGGCGGAAGACCTGCTTGTGCGCGAGGTCGTGCGAGAGCAGCGCGGTCTGCGCGAACATGACGGCCTGGAACGCGGCGACGGCGAGCTGCCACCACGAGTTCCCGAGCAGGGCGAAGGCGACCCACCCGGCGGCGAACAAGCCGCCCACGACGGCGAACCGGGCGGTGTAGTAGCCGGGACGGCGCACCATCAGGCCGGCGGCGGAGATGCGTTGGCTCAGCCGGGCGAAGTCGCTACCGGTGCTGACGGGGTTCTCGGTGGTGGTCACCGTCCCTAGTCTTCCGGGTAGGGGTCGGCCCGGGAAACCCGGAGTGCCCCCGGCACATTCCGGGGGCCTGCCCCACCGCCGAATCTGGTATAGGGGCCCGTAACGATCAGCCGGCGTACTCGGCGAGGTGTTCACCGGTCACTGTGGACCGGGCGGCGACCCGCTGGGGGGGCTTCGGCCGGGGAGCAGGCGGTCGAGCGCCCCAAGGTGGCCTTGGTTGCGTCAGACGCACCCAAGGGGCCCTTCGGTGCTCCTCCCATGCCCCGACCGCCGCCCTCAACGGAGGCGCTTCGCGCCGCAGCGCCGATCCAACGCACCGAAGGCCACCTTGGGGCGCTGGTCAGCCGACGTACTCGGCGAGGTGTTCACCAGTCAATGTGGACCGCGAAGCGACCAGTTCGGCGGGTGTGCCTTCGAACACCACGCGGCCGCCGTCGTGGCCGGCGCCCGGGCCGAGGTCGATGATCCAGTCCGCGTGGGCCATCACCGCCTGGTGGTGCTCGATCACGATCACCGACTTGCCCGCGTCCACCAGCCGGTCCAGCAGGCCCAGCAGCTGCTCGACGTCGGCCAGGTGCAGGCCGGCCGTCGGCTCGTCGAGGACGTACACCCCGCCCTTCTCCGCCATGTGCGTCGCCAGCTTGATGCGCTGCCGCTCGCCGCCCGACAACGTCGTGAGCGGCTGGCCGAGCGTCAGGTACCCCAGGCCGACGTCGGACAGGTGCGTCAGGATCTTGTGCGCCGCCGGGAGGGCCGCGTCGCCGCCCGCGAAGAACTCGAGCGCCTGCGCCACCGACATCGTCAGCACCTCGCTGATGTCGCGGCCGCCGAACTGGTAGTCCAGCACCTCGGCCAGGAACCGCTTGCCCTCGCAGACCTCGCACGGCGTCGCGGTGCCGGCCATGATCCCCAGGTCGGTGTAGACCACGCCCGCGCCGTTGCAGTTCGGGCACGCGCCTTCGGAGTTCGCGCTGAACAGCGCCGGCTTGACGCCGTTGGCCTTGGCGAACGCCTTGCGGATCGGCTCCAGCAACCCCGTGTACGTCGCCGGGTTGCTCCGGCGCGAGCCGCGGATCCCGGTCTGGTCGACCGTCACCACCCCCTCGCCGCCGGACACCGAGCCGTGGATCAGCGAGCTCTTGCCCGAGCCGGCCACCCCGGTCACGACGGTCAGCACGCCGAGCGGGATGTCGACGTCGACGTCCTGGAGGTTGTGCGCAGAGGCGCCGCGCACCTCCAGGAAGCCCGACGGCGACCGCACGGACGACTTCAGCGACGCGCGGTCGTCCAGGTGCCGCCCGGTGAGCGTCTTGCTCTTCCGCAGACCGTCCACAGTGCCCTCGAAGACGATCTCGCCGCCCTCGGCGCCGGCGCGCGGCCCGAGGTCGACGACGTGGTCGGCGATCGCGATCGCCTCCGGCTTGTGCTCGACGACCAGCACCGTGTTGCCCTTGTCGCGCAGCTGCAGCAGGAGCTCGTTCATGCGCCGGATGTCGTGCGGGTGCAGCCCGATCGTCGGCTCGTCGAAGACGTAGGTGACGTCGGTCAGCGACGACCCGAGGTGGCGGATCATCTTGGTGCGCTGGGCTTCCCCGCCCGAGAGCGTGCCCGACGGCCGGTCGAGCGAGAGGTAGCCGAGCCCGATCTCGACGAACGAGTCGAGGGTGCGCCGCAGCGCGTCCAGCAGCGGCGCGACGGACGGCTCGGCGAGCTTCCCCACCCAGCCGGCCAGGTCGCTGATCTGCATCGCGCACGCGTCGGCGATGCTGATCCCGTCGATCTTCGACGACCGGGCCTCTTCGGACAGCCGCGTGCCGGCGCAGTCCGGGCAGGTGGTGAACGTGACGGCCCGCTCGACGAACGCGCGGATGTGCGGCTGCATCGAGTCGACGTCCTTGGACAGCATCGACTTCTGGATCGCCGGGACCAGCCCCGAGTAGGTCAGGTTGATGCCCTCGACCTTGATCTTGGTCGGTTCCTTGTACACCAGGTCGTTGAACTGCTTCTTGGTGTACTTCTTGATCGGCTTGTCCGGGTCGAAGAAGCCGGAGCCGCGGAAGATGCGGCCGTACCAGCCCTCCATGCTGTAGCCCGGGATCGTGATCGCGCCTTCGTTGAGCGACTTGTCCTCGTCGAACAGCGCGGTCAGGTCGATGTCGTTGACCTTGCCGCGGCCCTCGCAGCGCGGGCACATGCCCCCGGTGATGCTGAAGCTGCGCCGCTCCTTGATCTGCCGCCCGGCCTTCTCGATGGTGACGGCGCCCGCGCCGCTGATCGAGGCGACGTTGAACGAGAACGCCTGCGGTGAGCCGATGTGCGGCTGCCCGAGCCGGCTGAAGAGGATCCGCAGCATCGCGTTGGCGTCGGTGGCGGTGCCGACCGTGGAGTGCGCGTTGGCGCCCATCCGCTCCTGGTCCACGATGATCGCCGTGGTGATCCCGTCGAGGACGTCGACGTCGGGGCGGGCCAGCGTCGGCATGAACCCCTGCACGAAGGTGCTGTACGTCTCGTTGATCAGCCGCTGCGACTCCGCGGCGATCGTGCTGAACACCAGCGAGCTCTTGCCGGAGCCGGAGACCCCGGTGAACACCGTCAGGCGCCGCTTCGGCAGCTCGACGTCGACGTCCTTGAGGTTGTTCACGCGCGCGCCGTGGACGCGGATCAGGTCGTGGCTGTCGGCGACGTGCGGCGCGGACTTCCTCGTGGGCTTGGTCATCGGGTCTCCAGCACTCGGTGGGTGGTGAGCGTACGGCCGGCCCGCACCGCTTGGGCGGCCCGCTGGTAGGCGTGCGGGGAAAGCCCGTACGCCAGCCGGAAACGGTCCACGAACCGGGGCGCCGGCAGGTTCGCCAGGTGCGCCAGGGCCTCGAGGTCGAGGGGGCGCGCGGGGTTTCGGTCGATGTGGTCGCGGACGCGCCGCAGCAACGTCAGCTCACGGAAGTGCTCGCGGGCGGCGACGGTCAGGCCGAGGCACATGCGGGTTCCCTTCAGCGCAGCTCTTGGATGCGCAGGAGGTTGCCGGCGGGGTCGCGGAAGGAGCAGTCGCGGATGCCGTAGGGCTGCTCGACCGGCTCCTGGACGACCTCGGCGTTGCCCGCCTCGAGCTTGGCGAAGAGCGCGTCGAGGTCCTTGGTGGCGAGGTTGACCGAAGCGTAGGTGCCCTTGGCCATCATCTCGTTGATCATGCGGCGCTCGTCGTCGGTGAGGCCGGGCGTCGCGGCCACCGGCGACAGCACGATCGCCGTGTCGGGCTGGTTCGGCGGGCCGACGGTGATCCAGCTCATCTCGCCGTACTTGACGTTCTGGCGGACCTCGAAGCCGAGCAGGTCGCGGTAGAAGGCGAGGGACGCTTCCGGGTCGGTGTGGGGGAGGAAGCTCGAGTGAATGGTGACGTCCATGGTCGTCACCCTAGGTGGCCGCCGAGGGCCGCGCTTCTCGATTCCTGATCGGTCTGGTGACCTGCTTGGCCACGCACGGCGGCATCCCGACGGTGGCCGCCGCCTGCTCCTCGCGGTAGACGCTCGGCGGCACGCCCACCAGCTCGGCGAACCGGGTGCTGAAGGTGCCCAGCGACGAGAAACCGACGGTGAAGCAAACCTCGGTGACGCTCAGCTCGCCCGTGCGCAGCAGCGCCATCGCCCGCTCGATCCGCCGCGTCATCAGGTACGAATACGGTGACTCTCCGTAGGCCTTGCGGAACTGCCGGCTGAGGTGCCCGGCGGACATGCCGACCCCGCGCGCGAGCGCTTCGACGTCGAGCGGCTGGGCGTACTCCCGGTCGATCCGGTCCCGGACCCGGCGCAGCAGCGCGAGGTCGCGCAGGTACTGAGCCGTGGCGGCAGTGCTGGTCACGGGACCGATCGTCCCACACCGGACCGTTCCCGCGGGACGCTTCGGCGGCTCCCGAAACGTCTTGAATGACTCATTCAGGACCTCCCAAGACCTGAATGACTCATTCAAGACGCCGGAAGCGGGGGCGCGGTCAGCGGAGCGCGTCGGTGATCGTGTCGCGCAGCCAGCGCTGGGCCGGGTCCGCGGCCAGCCGCGCGTGCCAGGACAGCCGCACCTCCACCTCCGGCAGCTCCGCCGGGACCGGGAACCACCGGAGTCCCAGCGCCGGGCCGTGCTGCTCGGCCAGGCGCTGCGGGAGCAGCCCCACGTAGTCGCTCGACGAGACCACCAGCGCGGCCACCGCGGACGTCGGCACGACCGCGGCCACCCGCCGCTGCAGGCCCGCCGCGGCGAGGACTTCGTCCAGCGGCCCGCGCGCCCGGCCCCGCCGGGACGCCGATATGTGCGGGTGGCGGCACAGCTGCGCCAGCGTCGGACGGCGGTGCCTGCCCAGCGGGCTGTCCGCGCGCACCGCCGCGACGAGGCGTTCGCGGTAGAGCACGGCGCTGTGGATGTCCGGGGCCGCGTGCTCGCCCACGCCGATGTCCAGGTCGATCGAGCCGTCGCGGAGCGCCTCGGCGCTTTCGGTGCCCTCCGCGACGAAGCGGAGCGTGACGCCGGGGGCGGTGGCAGCCGTCGCTTCGGCCGCCGCCGTGGCCAGGGTCGCCGCCACGCCGTCGTTGATGCGGATCGTGAACGTCCGCTCGAGGTCGGCGATCGCCACCTCGGTGCTGATCAGCGCCGACGCCTCCTCCAGCAGCGACCGCACGCGCGGGGCGGTGCGCAGCGCGAACGGCGTCGGGGCCATCCCGCGGCCCGCGCGGACCAGGATCGGGTCGTTCATCGCCCGCCGCAGCCGGCCGAGCGCGCGGCTCGTGGCCGGGATGGACAGGTTCAGGCGCTCGGCCGCGGCCGTGACGCTGCCCTCCCGCAACAGCGCGTCGAACACGCGCAGCAGGTTCAGATCCATGGTTGCACTGTACGCAAAGTTGCGTTGCCGAAGTTGCGTGGCGCGCAGCACGTGGCGTTTCCTACCGTCAGGCACATGCACCTCGAGAAACGAAGCGGCCTGCTCACGCTCATGTGCGCCTGCGTCGTGCTCGTCGTCGGCATGGTCGCGGCGGTCAACCTCGCCGTCCCGATGCTCGCGGCGAGCCCACTGCACCCGTCCGCGTCCACGCTGGTCTGGATCGTCGACACCTACGTCATCGTGTTCGCCTGCCTGGTGATCCCGGGCGGCGCGGTGGGCGACCGGTTCGGCCGCAAGGGCGTCCTGCTGGCCGGGCTCGGGCTGTTCGCCGCCGGCGCGCTGCTGTCGGCGGTGGCCCCGGACGTCCCCCTGCTGCTCGCCGGCCGGGCGCTCACCGGGGTCGGCGCCGCCGCGGTGCTGCCCAACTCGCTCGCCGTCCTGCTCCACGCCGTGCCGCCGGAGAAGAAGGCCGCGACCATCGCGACCTGGGCGTCGATGACCGGCATCGGCGGCGTCCTCGGCAACGTCGGCGGCGGGCTGGTCCTGACCGCGGGGTCGTGGCGCTGGCTGTTCGCCGCTGCCGGGCCGCTCGCCCTGGTCGCCGCGGCCCTGGTGGCGCGCACCGCGCCGGTGTCGTCGCGCCACGACCGCCGGCTCGACCCGCTCGCCGCGGTGCTGCTCGTCGGCGCGTCGGTCGCCCTGCTCGTCGGGATCGTCCAAGGCCCGGAAGCGGGCTGGGGGAGCGCGGTGGTCGTGACCGGGTTCGCCGGCGCCGCCGTGCTGTTCGCCGCGTGGACGTTCGTCGAACTCCGGGCCGGGCACCCGCTGCTGGACCCGCGGCTGTTCCGGATCGCGGGCCTGCGCAGCGCCTGCCTCGGGATGACGGCGATCTTCTTCGGCATGTTCGCGCTGTTCTACGTCAACGCGTCGTTCCTGCAGTACGCCAAGGGATTCGGCGTCCTCGGCACCGGCCTGGGGATCATCCCGCTGACCGTCCCGATCATCCTCGGCGGCCGCCACGCCGGCCCGCTGGCGCGGCGGATCGGCCTCGACACCACCGTCGCCCTGGCCTTCGCGTTCGTCGGCGGTGGCCTGCTCGGACTGTCCACGAGCGACGCGGAGACGCCGTACGCGGGTTACGCGGCTTGGCTGGTGGTGACCGGGATCGGTGTGACACTCGCACTGCCGACGCTGTCGGGCGTCATCGCCGGTTCATTGCCGCCGGACCGGGCAGGCGTCGGCACCGGGCTGCAGGCCACCACCCGGGAGTTCGGCAGCGCGCTCGGCGTCGCCGTCATCGGGACGGTCGTGACCGCGAAGTTCGCCGCCGCGCTCCCGCCCGAGGCTCGCGGCGCGCACACGGTGGCCGAAGCACTGGCCAGGGCGCGAAGCGCGCACGACGTCGTCACGGCCTTCGTCGCGAGCGCGGACGCCGGCCTGCGGGTGGTCGGGATCGCGGTCCTCGTCCTCGGCGTGCTCGTCGTGGCCGAATCGAAGGTGTCCCAAGGGGTCCGGACGAGGTGAAGGCCGTCTCGAGGGTTCCCGTTCCCTCGAGACGGCCCGCACCGGTGCAACCCCGACCCGACTTTTCGACCGGGCCGGCCGTTCCGGCGGCATACCCTTCCGCCGGAACGGCCGGCCCGGACGTGCACGCCGCGACAGCGGAACCGCCGTGACGCTCGACCCCGGGCCCCCGCCCGGTGCGCCGGAAGAAGGCCACCCCGGGGGTGTCGGGTTCCCTCGGGATGGCCCTCTTCCGGCCCGCCGGGCGCTCGTTCCACTACGGACGCGAGGCGGGCAGAGGGACGTTGGGGGCCGGTCACCACACCGCCCAGCCGCGGAGGGGGTGTGGTGACCGGCGAGGGACGATGGCCGCCGCGCGCAGCCACGTCCCGGCTTCTGCTACCTCCCGATCGGGATGGCCATGGTCGGCGGCGCCGCCGCGCCGGGCTGCGCGGCGAACGCCGTGGTGGGCGGGGCCGCCAGCGCGGGGAACGCCGTCGTGGGGATGTCGTTGGCGAACTCGCTCTCGAACTCGCGCTCGAAGGCCTGGTGGTCGAAACCGCTGTCGAACTCCGGCGGCACGTCGGCCGCCAGCGCGGCCGGCGACGGTTCGACCGTCGGGACCTCCGCCACCTCGGGGGCGGGAGCGGGCTCCGGCTCCGGCACGTAGTCGGGTGCGGGCAGCCGGCGGTCGAGCTCGGCCATCCAGTCGAGCATCGCCCGCGGCTTGTCCCACGAGGAGATGCCGACGAGCCGGCCGTCGCGGATGAAGCCGGTGATGCCGTCCGCCAGCGTCACGGTGTCCTCGGCCAGGCTGGGCATCCCGCACATCTGCAGCCGCGTGTCGTACAGCGTCGACCAGGCCCGGGGGAGCGGGGTGAACGGCTTCGCGCTGGACTGGCCCATCAGCAGGTTGTCCGCCGCGTGCCGGGCCGACTCGACGGCGTTGATCCAGTGCTCGACCCGCCGCGGGGTCTCGTCGAACCGCAGGTTCGGCCAGCGCGCGATGTCGCCGGCGATGACGACGTCGGAGGCGCCCTCGGCGAACAGCTTCGAGTCGCAGAGCACGCCGTCGCTGATGTCGAGGCCGGAGCCGCGCATCCAGTCGACCGACGGGACGCTGCCGATGGCGAGCACGACGACGCTGGCGACCAGCAGCTGGTTGTTCGTCAGGTGCAGCCCGACGGTGTCCTTGGTGCTGATCCAGTGCCGCACTTCGCTCTTCATCGCGAGTTTCGCGCGGTGCTCGTGGTGCGCTTCGACGATGCCGCTCGAGACGCGGTCGCCGAAGCGGTGCAGCGGGGCCTTCGCGTGCCCGATGAGCGTGACGTCCCGGCCGATGTGCCGCATGCTCGCGGCGAACTCGTTGCCGATCAGGCCGGCGCCGATCACGACGGCCGGCTTCTTGCTGGCGTTGAGGCAGCGCCGCACCGCCATCGAGTCCTCGACCGTGCGCAGGATCCGCACGCGCGGGTCGTGCCGCGGCGCTCCGGGCAGGTGCCGCGGGTAGACGCCGGTCGCGGCGATCAGGCCGTCGTACCAGAGAGATTCGCCGCCGGGCAGGTGAACGACCCGTTCGGTGGTGTCCAGGTGCGTGACCCGCGCGCCGAGGCGCCAGTGCACGTCGAGGTCCGGCAGGTAGTGCGAAAGGCCCACGTCGCTGGGCCGTTCGGTCCCCATCACCAGTGCCTTGGAGACCATCGGCCGGTGGTAGGGCCGCCGGGCTTCATCGCCGATGAGGACGATCTCGCCGTCGAAGTTCTGCTCGCGCAGCCGTTCGGCGGCGCGCAACCCGGCGACACCCGCGCCGACGATGACGATCCGGTCGCCGTCAGCCATCGAGCTCTCCTCTCATCACGACCGCCTGCATCGGGCAGCAGCGGGCCGCCATCTTCGCCTGTTCCATGGTCGTTTCGTCCAGCAGCCGCGTGTGGAAGCGCAGGCGGCCGTCCTGGCCGAGGTCGAACACGTCCGGCGCCTCCATGGCGCAGATGCCGTAGAGCTCGCACCGGTCGTTGTCGACGCTGATCCGGGGGCCGCCACCGGGCAGTCGGAAGGGCATGTCAGGCCACCTGCTCTTCCACGAGTCCGATGCGTTCGAGGGTCCGCGCGGGCATGAACCGCAGCAGCGACGTCGTGACCGCCGGGATGAGCAGCGTGATGCCGCCCAGCCAGACGACCGCGAGGTGGCCGTTGGCGATCGAGCCGAACCACGCGTGCAGCGCGGTCAGCGCGACGGCCGGGTAGGCGCAGCGGTGCAGCCACAGCCAGCGGCGGTAGGAGGTGAACCGCTGCAGGCCCGCGGTGAGCGCGATGGCCAGCATGACCTCGAAGCCGACGATGCCGATGCTGTGCCGGGTCTCCTGGCCCGACAGGAAGGGGAGGAACAGGTACTGCAGGCTGTAGGGCTGGACCGTCAGGTAGAAGAAGCCCAGCGCGTGGATGCCGCCGAAGATCAGCGTGCCGGTGGCCAGCACCATGTGGGAGCTGCGCAGCGCCTTGCGGCCGGTGACCGAGCGCACCCAGCCGGTGGCGGTGAGCACGCCCCAGGTGAGCGTCAGCATCATCGCCGCGTAGGACGCCCGGGCGGCGAAGGCCGCGAGGCCGCGGGCCGCCGGGTCGGTCTTCGGCTGGAACTGCTGGGTGAGGAAGAGCGTCGCGTCGTGCCAGGTCTCAACCATGGCTACCCCCGGTTCTGACGGTGGCCGGCCGGCGGGACGCCCGGGCGCGGCCGCGGTTGCCCTTGATCTGGCGCAGCACGTAGAAGAGGCCGCCACCGACCAGGAGGAACAGCGCCGCCACCACGGCGATCTGGGACGAGTCGAGGCCGAGCGGCTGCCCGACGGGCGCGGCCGTGGTGGAGACGGCCGGTGCGGGAAGCGCGGTGTAGTCGACCATGCCGCTGCTCTCGAGCATCGTCATGTGCCGCAGGACGGCTTGGTTGCCGACGGTCGCGAACGCCCGCACGTCCTCGTTGCGGGTGCCGGCGCGCAGCTGCGCGAGGACGGCGAACACCTGGCCGTGCGCGGCGCGCAGGCGGTTGGCGAAGACGCTGTCGAACGACGGCCCGGGGGGCGCGTTCATCTCTTCGAGCAGCCACCCGCGTTGTTCGTCCGAGGGCTGGTCGGGCACCGGCGAGTTGAGCTTCGCCGACAACGCGCGGGTCGCGACGTCGAGGCGGCCGTGGTCCATCATGATCGCGAAGCCGATCGCCTGGACCTTCGGGCTGCCCTTCTGCATCGCCATCATGCCGGAGGGCATTTCCCACAGCCCGGCCTGGCGGACCTTGGTCAGCAGCACGGCGTCTTCGGGCGAGACCGCGGTCGTCTGGGCGATCGACGCCGGCGACACCGACGCGAGCAGCGTCAGCACCGCGACCAGCACGAACAGGACCCGGACCACCGGGCGGGAACGCTCGAGCGGGGACGGAGGGGTGAACTCCAGCCCGGCGTACTCAGATGCCGAAAGCATTGGTCCTCCACTCGTCCTGCGTCAGCGTGATCTTCTTGCCGTCCGGCGCGATCGGGTACCAGGCCTGCTCGGCGCCCTGGCCGGACGTGTCGGCCGGTTCGCTGTCGCCGGTGAAGTGGTACAGCGGCCAGCCGGCCAGGGTGAGCTGCTGGGTGCCGTCGTCACGGGTGATCTGGCCGATCAGCGACTGGTCGACGTCGATCGGCGCGGGACCGCCGGTCTTGACCGGGATCCACTTGGCCGCGCACGCGTCGTTGCAGTTCGACCGGGACGGGTTGGTCGTGTCCCGGTCGTAGCGGTAGATCGTGTACCCGGTTCCGTCGACGAGGAGAAGACCGAGGTCGAACGTCTTCGCGGCCCTGATCTGGCTCTTCATCGGGTCGTTGGGGTTCGCGGTGATGGGCTGCGGCATCGCGAGGGTCAACGGGGCCTGCATACCGGGCATCTGCTGCATACCGGCGCCACCGTAACCGGACGAGGTCGTGGCCGCGCCGGCGGTACAGGCGGTGAGCAGGGCGAGTGCGGTGAGGCACACGGCGGCGGGAACCACCGTTCGGGGAATGCGTATCACTGCTCCTCCGTGGGCATGACTACGCGCAGTAGCCTGGGGTGAGGCGAAAATGCGCGCGAAAGATCCACTGTGGACATTCGGTCCGGAGTGAATGCGGAGCGTTGCGGGGGACAACGCGTTGTCGGGGGTCTTCGGTAGGGGATACGGACACGGTCGGGAAACGGTTCAAAAAAGTTTTGGTCCCCGGGTTGCGGCATTTGGTACTAGACGTACGCCGTCCGGCCCACCAGGATGTCCGGCGTGGGACGGCACACTCGAGCGCTGAGATCCGTCGAAGATCAGGAAGTCGTCGTCGAGCCCAACGACGCCCATGACGATCTGGCGAAGGCGCTCTACCAGGAGTTCGGCGGGTCCCTCATGGCGTTCGCGCTCCGGCTGACCGGCCACGACCGGCAGTGGGCCGAAGACGTCGTGCAGGAGACCCTGATCAAGGCGTGGCGGAACGCGGACAAGCTCGACCGCCAGCCGGAGATGCTGCGCGCGTGGCTGTTCACGGTCGCCCGCCGCATCGTCATCGACGGCTGGCGCAGCCGGAGCGTCCGTCCCCAGGAGCTCGAGGAGATCGAGTCCGACGCGATCACGGTGTCCGACGAGTCGGACCGGACGCTCGCCGCCATGATCGTCTACGAGGCGCTGCAGGGCCTTTCGCCCGAGCAACGGGAGGCGATCCAGCAGACCTACCTGCGCGATCGCACCGTGAACGAGGTGGCGGCGACCCTCGGCGTGCCCCCGGGCACCATCAAGTCCCGCATCCACCACGCCGTCCGCGCGCTGCGCCGGGCCTTGCGTGAGCGGGGGTGAACTGAAGGTGGCCGGGTCCGCACACACCGACGTCGCCGCGTACGTGCTCGGCGTCCTCAGTGAGGCCGAGAGCACCCAGTTCGAAGCCCACCTCATGAACTGCCCGCACTGCCAGCTCGACCTGATCGAGCTCTACCAGCTGCCGGACGTGCTCGACCTGGTGAAGCGCAGCTGGCCGGAGCCGCCGCTGCCGGCGCCCAGCCCGCGCACCCTGGCGCCCGGGCCCCGCGTGCTGCGCGGCCTGATGGAAGAGGCCTCGGTGAAGCGCCGCCGCCGCAAGCGGCTCGGGATCATCGCCGGCGCCGCGGCCGCCGCGCTCGTCGTGGCCGGCCCGCTGGTGACCCTCGCGGTCCGGCCGGCCGACGCGGTCCCGCCCGCGGCGCTCTCGGCCCCGGGCACGAAGCAGCCACCGCCGGCGACGAGCGTCCTGGCGACGAGCGTCCCGGCCCCGTCCAGCGGCACGTCGAGCGAGCCGGGCGGCGGCCAGACCTACGGCCGCGGCAGCGGGAGCGGCGGGTCCGCGGTGAGCGCGGTGATCAAGGTGTCCCCGGTGGAGTGGGGCAGCCGTGTCGACCTCGAGCTCCGCGGCATCGTCGGGCCGCTGAAGTGCCAGCTGTTCGCCATCTCGACGACGGGCGACGCCCGCGTCGTGTCCGGCTGGTCGGTGCCGCCCAAGGGGTTCGGCATCCCCGGCTCCCCGGAGCCGTTGCGGCTGCAAGGTTCCATCTCCCTGCCGATGGACCAGATCGCCCGCTTCGAGGTCCGCGGCGACGACGGAACCGTGCTCGTCGTCGTGCAGCGCTGACTCTTTCCTCTCCCCGGACCGGCCGCGCAGGCCCGCCCTGCCGCAGTGAATGACTCATTCCTGGCGCCGGACGCAAGGAATGAGTCATTCACTGCATCGGAGGCGACCCGGCGCGAGGTCGTGTGGCGTCGGCACTTCCGGTGTCACAGCGCGCGTCCGGTTCTGGTCTGAACCACGGCCTCCGCTGACTCGTGGTTCAGGATATGAGCGAGTCGTTCAGGAAGTTCTTTTTCCGGTCTCACCGCGATGACCTGGGTGAATGGCGTCCGGTTGCATTTTGCTTGATAACGAACAGATAACGGGCTGGTCGCTTTTGAACCTCGGCGCGCTCACGTCCGTATCCCCCAATGCATCCCCCGATGCATCCCGACAGCCGGAACCAGAGCTCCCCGCGGGTTCCGTGCGATCTCGACCTCAACCAACGGTAGTTCTTGCCCGGGCCGCCGCGCTATTCGGCGTGCCCGGAATAACGAACGAGGTGAACTAGTCTATGGCCCGGAATTCTCGGTCCCCCGTGACGGGCAAGCATCGCGTCGCCCGCCGTACGAAGATCGCCATGGGCGCGATCGGCCTGGCGATCGCCGTCGGCGCACTCGCCGTCGCGGTCAGCACGGGCCGCACGGGCGAAGCGAGCGCGGACCCCGCGGACCCGTCGTTCTTCATCGACATCAACAAGGTTCCCGCCGGCAACAACGTCAACGCGGCCTTGCAGAAGAAGGGTGCGCAAGGATCCTTCACCGTCGACTGTGGAACGAACGCGGACGGCGCGCACCACAACCCGGACAACTTCATCGCCCAGCCCGGGATCAAGAACGGCGCGCAGCACCTGCACGACTACGTCGGCAACGTGACCACCGACGCCGACTCGAGCCTCAAGAGCCTGCTCGCCGGTGACACCACCTGCAAGAACGGTGACCAGTCGGCCTACTTCTGGCCCGTGATCCGCATCGACCGCGAAGACGACGCGGCGAACGAGAACGAGAACCAGCAGGCCCAGCAGAAGCAGCAGGGCAAGACCGGTGACGTCGAGCAGGACCAGAGCGCCAAGGACGCGCAGGCCGCCGACGACGCCGGTCAGGGCCAGAACGCCCAGGACCAGCAGGACCAGGGCGCGCAGGACCAGAACGGGCAGGACCCGAACGCGCAGGACCAGCAGGACCCGAACGCCCAGGACCAGAACGGGCAGCAGCAGAAGCGCCGGAACACCGGTGGCGGCGCGACCCGCAACGGTGACCAGAGCGCCCAGCAGCAGGGCGACCAGGGCCAGCAGGACCAGCAGGACCAGCAGCAGGCCCAGGACCGCCGTCGTGGCGGGCAGAACGGCAACCAGAACAACGGCGGTCAGAATGGCGGCCAGAACAACAACGGCGGCCAGAACGGCAACCAGAGCAGCTCGGCCGCCGCACCGCCGGCCGAAGAGCTCGGCGGGCCCGAAGGCGAGAACGAAGAGGTCGGCGACAACGACGGCGAGATCATCGAGCCGGAGTCCGCGACGCTGAAGTTCATCGGCGGCGGCGCCCGGAACGTCGTCCCGATGCCGCTCGGCCTCCGCGTCCTCTACGGTGACGCCAAGCAGAGCACCAACGGCCCGGCCAACGCCCGGCCCAGCTGGACCTGCACCGGGTTCGAGGACCGGCTGACCGACCTCTACCCGATCTGCCCCGCGGGCAGCAAGGTCGAGCGCATCCACGCCTTCCCGAACTGCTGGGACGGCAAGAACACCGACAGCGCGAACCACCGCACGCACATCGTGTTCGCGAACCAGCAGGGCAAGTGCCCGCAGGGCTTCAAGAACGTGCCCCAGCTGCAGGTGACCCTGGTCTACGACGTCCCGCAGGACGTCCAGCAGAAGGGCCAGTACAAAGTGGACGCCTTCGCCCAGGAAAAGCACAACCCGCGGTCCGACCACGACGACTTCGCGAACGTGATGAGCAAGAAGATCATGGGCCGCCTGGTCAACTGCATCAACTCCGGCAAGGCCTGCGCGGAATAACCCTTCCGCACCAGTCACTCCACGCCAGGAGGGAGAACTTCCGATGAACCGTGCTCGTCCGGGTGCCGCCGCCTTGTCCGCCGTCGCCGGTGTCGCGCTGGTCGCGGCCTGCGGGACCAACCCGTACGCCACGACCGGCCGGCAGGTGTCGCTCGGCGCACAGCAGCAGCTCTCGGCGAGCACGGTTCAGGCGAACTCCGGGGCCGGCCAGGCCCACCTCGTAACGTCCACAGTGGAAGGTCTCGGCGCGGTCCTCGCCGATGCCGAAGGCCACACGCTTTACCGCTACGCCCAGGACACCGCCAAGCCCCCGAAGGTCGCTTGCGTGGACGCTTGCGCGGAAATGTGGCCACCGCTGGTCTCCGACTCCCCGGCCCTGGCCGCCGGGGTGGACGCTCAGCTCGTCAGCCTGGTCACCCGGCCCGACGGCCGGCGACAGGTGACCGTCGGCGGCTGGCCGGTCTACCGCTATGCCAAGGACACCGGCGCCGGCATCGCGCTCGGCCAGAACGTCAGCGCGGACTGGGCGGCGATCACGCCGGAGGGGGAGAAGGCGGCGGCCGCGAGCCGGCCCGCCGAACCGACCACCCTCGGCACCGCCGACATCGGCGGCCTCGGCCCGGTCCTGACCGACCAGGCCGGCCGCACGCTCTACCTCTTCACCCGGGACGGCAGAGGTTCCGGGAAGTCCACTTGCGACACCGCGTGCGCGCGGACGTGGCCGCCGCTTCTCGTCACCGGCCGCAGCACCGTCGCCGAAGACATCGACACCGGCCTCGTCGGGCAGATCGCCCGCGCCGACGGGAGCAGGCAGGTGACCGTCGGCGGCTGGCCCGTCTACACCTACGCCCAGGACGGCGCGCCCGGCGAGGCGGCCGGCCACGGCGCGGGGGGCACCTGGTACGCCATGGAACCCAACGGCTGCCGGGTCGACCCGCGGCGCCGGCCCGACACCGCCCTCGCGACGGTCTCCACCGGCGGGTACTGACCCGCCCCACGAACCCCGGCCCGGCGGACACTTCCCTCCACCTCACCCCCCAGTCCGCCGGGCCGGTAGCACCACCCGAAGTACCGCGGGACCCCTCGTCCCGCGCCCCGAGCCCCGGCCCGGGTGGACACTTCCCTCCACCTCACCCCCCATGTCCCCCCGGGCCGGGATTCCTCACCCCACCCCCGATCCGGCTTCGCCGGGTCAGCGAAGGAGGAAACAGGCGGGCGCCTTCCCGCCCCGCGAGTTCCGGCCGGTGGACGCTTCCCTCCACCTCACCCCCCGAGTCCACCGCGCCGGAACTCCTCCCCGTGTCGACCCCCCAATCACACGAGATGCCCCTCCAATCACGCGAGATCCCCCTCCAATCACGCGAGTCACGTCCCCGATCACGCGAACCGACTCTCCAGGTACGCGAGCCGACCGTCCAGGTACGCGAGTTCCGCCTCAAACCACGCGAGTTCCGTCATCAATCACGTCAGATCCGGCTTCAGTCACGCGAGTCACGTCCCCGATCACGCGAACCGACTGTCCAAGTACGCGAGCCGACTCTCCAGGTACGCGAGCCGACCGTCCAGGTACGCGAGTCCCGCCTCAAACCACGCGAGATCCGGCTCCAGTCACACGAGTTCCGCCCTCAGCCACGCGAGTCACGGCTCCCCTCACGCGAGATCCGTCCAGACTTCCCGGCCCGCCGGCCACCCCTAGGTCACCCGGCCGGAACCCCCGAAGACCCCGGTCCGGTGGATGCTTCCCTCCACCTCACCCCCCTCATCCCCCGGGCCGGCCCCCGCTGCGGTCCCCGTGCTCCGGCACGGGGACCGCGGCCCAGAAGTCCAGCGGCACGCGCCCGATCCCGCGCCCGGCCGCGTCGAGCAGGCGGCCCATCAGCTTGACGTTCCGCAGCGTCACCGCCCGGCCGGTGATCTCCAGCCACGGCAGCTTCGCGGCCAGCACCGCTTCCAGCGCCACCGTGTCGTGCTGCGAAGGCAGCCACACCACCAGCATCAGGTTCGCCGCCCCGGTCAGCGCCGCGCACATGCGCACCTCCGGCAGCATCGCCAGCGACCGCGCGGTCGTCTCCAGCTTGTCCGGCGGCACCCGCAGCCACAGCGTCACCGTGACCGGCGCGGGCGACGCCGACCGCGCGATCTCGCACCGGACGCGGATCGCGCCCCGGCCCAGCAGGGCGTCCAGCCGGCGCCGGACGGTCGTCGCCCCGACGCCGAGCTCGTTCGCCAGTGCCGCGGCCGACGCCCGGGCGTCCACGCCGAGGGCGAGGATCAGCGCCCGGTCCGCGTCGTCGAACCGCAGCGGCGCGCGGTTCTTCGCCGGCTTCGGGGAGAGGGCCTCGCGCTGCCCCGGCGAAATCGCCCGCACCCGCCACCGGCTGCCCTCGGTGAACATCCGCGGCGACAGCACCGTGCGCACCCGCGCCACCCCGGGCACCGCCGCCACCCGGTCCAGCACGTGCGCGCCCAGCTCCCGCACCGTCGGCGCGACGACGTGGGCGAGCAGGTCGCACGGCCCGGCGACGTACTCGACCGTGACCACGTGCGGGTCCGCGGCCAACGCCGACGCCACGCGCAGCGCGGCCCCTGGCGAGCAGTCGATCTCGACGAAGGCCAGGGCCAGCTGCGCGGTCAGCTCCCCGCCGACGTACGCGGTGAGCCACGCGTCGCCACGCTCGACCAGCGCGTCCCAGTGCCGGGCGGCGGTCACCGCGCCCAGGCCCAGCGCGCGGCCCACCGTCGACCACGACGCCCGCGGCGCCGCCTGCAGCGCGTCGACCAGTTTGAGGTCCTGCTCGGTCAACATGGCGGATTCTTCGCTCATCGGCTCCCGCAACGGTGGTTTCGGTGCTTTTCCCCGGCCATTGTGCTCGACACTTGCATGATCTGCGGATGACCCTGCGTTCGGACGCCGCTGCCCTGCTCGACGACCTGGTCGCCCTCCGCCGCGACCTCCACCGCATCCCCGAGATCGGTCTGCACCTGCCGCGCACCCAGGAGCGGGTCCTCGCGGCCCTCGACGGCCTGCCCCTCGAAGTGAGCCTCGGCAAGAACCTCTCGTCGATCACGGGAGTCCTCCGCGGCGGCAAACCCGGCGGTACCGTGCTCCTGCGCGGTGACATGGACGCGCTCCCCGTCACCGAAGCCAGCGGCGAGGAGTTCAGCTCGACCCTCGACGGCGCCATGCACGCCTGCGGCCACGACCTGCACACCGCGGGCCTGGTCGGCGCGGCCCGCCTGCTCGCCGCCCGCAAGGACGACCTGCCCGGCGACGTCGTCTTCATGTTCCAGCCCGGCGAAGAGGGCTGGGACGGCGCCGGCCGCATGATCGACGAAGGTGTCCTCACGGCGTCGGGCAAGCACGTCGACGCCGCCTACGGCCTGCACGTTTCGGCCGCCAGCTACGCGAAGGGCCAGTTCGCCGCCCGCCCCGGCACGCTCATGGCGGCCTCCGGCGCCCTCGAGGTCCGGGTGCTCGGCGCGGGCGGCCACGGCTCGTCCCCGCACGACGCCCGCGACCCGATCCCGGCGGCCTGCGAGATGGTGACCGCCCTGCAGACGATGGTGACGCGCACCTTCGACGTCTTCGACCCGGTCGTGGTCACCGTCGGCTCGTTCCACGCGGGCACCCGGCGCAACATCATCCCGGACGACGCGGTGTTCGAAGCGACGCTGCGGTCGTTCTCGCCCGAGGTCGCGGCGCGGGTGGGGGAGCGGGCCGTCCAGGTCTGCCAGGGCATCGCCCAGGCGCACGGCCTCGACATCGACGTCACCTACGAGCCGGAGTACCCGGCGACGGTCAACGACGCGGCCGCGTACGACTTCGTCGCCGCCACGATCCGTGACGTCTTCGGCGAAGAGCGGTTCACCGAGATGGCCGACCCGATCACCGGCTCGGAGGACTTTTCCCGCGTGCTCGAACGCGTGCCCGGCGCGTACCTGTTCCTCGGCGCGTGCCCGACGGACCCGGCCTCCGCGGCGGACAACCATTCGCCGCGCGCCCGCTTCGACGACAGCGTGCTCGGCGACGGCGCCGCGCTGCTGGCCGAACTCGCCGTCCGCCGGCTCGGGCTCCTGGCCGGGTGACGGGCGTGCGCAGCTACCACTGGCCGCCGGTGCTGCCCGTGCTCGCGCTGGTCCTGATGCCGTTCCTGCCGTTCGTCAACACCACCGGGCTGTGGCTCGGCCTGCCGCGGATGATGGTCTGGGGCGCGTTCTGGTGCCTCATGTTCACCCCGGCGCTGCTGCTGTCCGAACGCCTGATGCGCGGGCGGGAGGAGGAGCCGTGATCCTCACCTTCACCCTCGCCGGCATCGTGCTGATCGGCGTCCTCGGCTTCGTCGGGCGGCGCAAGCCCGTCGCCGACCTCGCCGAATGGACCGTCGGCGGCCGCCGCTTCGGCGCGCTGACGATGTGGTTCCTGCAGGCGGGCGAGGTGTTCACCACCTTCACCTTCCTCGGGATGGCCGGCCTCGCGTTCTCCGGCGGCGTCGCGGCGATGTACGCGCTGCCGTACGTGCCGATCGCCTACGTCGTGCTGTTCTTCCTCGCCAAACGCCTCTGGACGCTGGGCAAGGAACGCGGCTACCTCACGCAGGGCGACTTCCTCGAGGACCGGTACTCCAGCCGGGCGCTCGGGACGCTGTCCGCGGTGCTCGGCGTCGTGTTCGTGCTGCCGTACCTGCAGCTGCAGATCACCGGGCTGGGCCTGATCGTCCGGCTGGTCACCGGCGACAGCGCGTCGGGCACGCTCAGCATGGTGACCGGCAGCGTGCTGGTGGTCGCGTTCGTGCTGTGGGCCGGGCTGCGCGGCGTCGCGGCGACGTCCTACTTCAAGGACGGGATCATGCTGGTCGCGCTGGTGGTGCTGATCATCGCCGTGCCGACGCACTTCGCCGGCGGGATCGGGGGAGTGTTCCACAAGATCGAGCAGCTGCACCCGGAGAAGCTGATCGTCCACAGTGGAGCGAACGACCACGTCTGGTTCGTGACGAGCATGCTGGTCAGCGCGATCGGCGTCGGGCTGATGACGCTGCCGCACTCGTGGCCGGCGCTGATGTCCGCGCGCGACCCGAAGGTGCTGCGGCGCAATTACACCTGGATGCCGGTGTACGAGCTTTCGCTGTTGCTGCCGATGATCATCGGGTTCGCGGCGATCGTCGTGGTGCCCAAGGGCAGTGACCCGAACGGCGTATTGCTGACGCTGTCGAAGGATGCTTTGCCCGGCTGGGTGACCGGGGTCGTCGTGGTCGCCGCGACGGCCACCGCGATGGTCCCGGCGGCCGGGATCCTGATCGGCATCTCGTCGCTGGTGGCGCGCAACATAGTCCGCGTCCGCAGTGGCCGCAAGCAGTTCTGGATCAACCACGGCACGGTTGTGCTCGCGAGTACTCTTGCCCTCGTGCTCGGCATCTTCCGGCCGGATCTGCTGGCCAACCTGCTGTTGCTCACGTATTCGGGCTCGGTCCAGCTGGCCCCGGCCAACCTGCTGGGCTTCCTGCGACGGGTGCCCGTCGGCAAGGGCCCGGTGTTCGCCGGGCTGATCGCCGGCGAGCTCGTCGTGATCTGGCTGACCTTTGTGGACACTCACTTCGCCGGCACGGTCAACGTGGGCCTGATCGGGCTCGGCGTCAACGTCGTCGTCCTCGGCCTGGCCGTCGTGGTGGACCGGTTCGTGGTTTCGGCTTCGGCCAAGGAGGCGGCGTGACGCGCACGGTTTTCACGGGCGGTTCGGTGTTCGACGGCACCGGCGCGGAGCCGGCGGCGGCGGACGTCGTCGTCGAGCACGGCCGGATCGTCGACGTCGGCACGGACCTCGACGGCGACGAGGGCGTCGACTGTTCCGGTGCGGTGCTGCTGCCCGGGCTCTTCGACTGCCACGTGCACGTCACGGTGTCGGAGATCGGGCTGCTGTCGCGGGTGCAGAAGCCGTTCTCCTACCAGTTCTACGAAGCGGCGCGGAACCTCTGGGCGACGCTCGGGCTGGGCATCACGACGGTGCGCGACGCGTCGGGCGCGGACCTCGGCATCAAGCAGGCGGTGGACGACGGGCTGATCCCGGGGCCGCGGCTGCAGATCTCGATCGGGCTGATCAGCCAGACCGGCGGGCACGGCGACAGCTGGAACCCGTCGAGCATCTGCGTGCCGCTGCTGGTGCCGCACCCGGGGCGCCCGGACGCGACGGCCGACGGCCCCGACGAGATGCGCCGCGTCGCCCGGACGCTGCTGCGCGCGGGCGCGGACGTGCTGAAGGTGTGCACGACCGGCGGCGTGCTCTCGCCGCGCGACGACCCGCGGCACTCGCAGTACACCCCGGAGGAGCTGGAGGTCCTGGTCGCCGAGGCGGCCGCGCAGGGCCGTCCGGTGATGGCGCACGCCCAGGGCGCGGCGGGCATCAAGAACGCGGTCCGGGCGGGCGTCCGGTCCATCGAGCACGGCATCTACCTCGACGACGAGGCGATCGAGCTGATGCTGGGCCACGGGACGTGGCTGGTCCCGACGCTGATCGCGCCGGTCAACGTGGTCCGCGCGGCCGACGCGGGGGTCGACCTGCCGGCGTCCGTGGTCGCCAAGGCGCGCGAAGTGGTGGAGGCGCACCGCGATTCGGTCCGCCGCGCGTACGCGGCCGGGGTCCGGATCGCGATGGGGACCGACAGCGGGGTCGGGCCGCACGGCACGAACCTGGAGGAACTGGCCCTGATGGCGGCGTGCGGCATGACCCAGGCGGACGTCCTCGAGGCGACGACGTCGTCGGCGGCCCGGTTGATGGGGCTGGACGGCGAGCTGGGGCGGATCGAGCCGGGGCTGCGGGCGGATCTTGTCGTGGTGGCGGGGGATCCGTACGACTTCCCGGCGCTGGCGTCGAACATCCGGGAGGTCTGGAAGGACGGGATCCGGGTGGTCTGAGGCGCTACCGGGGGTCGAGCCGGAGGGTGGTCGCCGCGGCCTCGGCCGTCACCATCGCGTCGGTGCCGCCGCTGTACTTGGTGCGGTAGGCGGCATCCACGTCCGCTGTGGCCTGCGGCGAGGCGGCGCCGAGGTCTTCGATCGCGACCTCGGCTTCCAGGCCCGGCACGCGAACGCGGGCCCGGCCAGTCCGCACCGCGGCGCCGAACCAGCCGGTGTCCCGCCGGTACCAGGTCCGGACGTACACCTGCCCGCCCGTGCACACGACCCAGATCGGTACCCACCGCCGCGAACCGTCGACGGCGATCTCCAGCTCCCGGGCCGCGTCCAGGAGGCGCAAGTCGGCGGGCGTCCAGGCGTTCGTCACGACGCCTCCGGGCCCAGCAGTTCCTTCAACGCCACCGCGAACTTCGCCGGGTTCCGCTGCGGAGCCAGATGGGCACCCGGCATCTCCGTGAACGGCAACCCCAGCTCCAGCGCCAGGATCTTCGCCGGCTGGTAGTGGTAGCGCCCGCGGCTGCCTTCGCCCGCCACCGGGATGATCTCCGTGCTCGCCCTGCGCAGGGCACGCAGGTCCGGCAGGTAGTCGAAGAACTCCGTCAGCTCGCGGTCGAACAGCCGGATCCAGTCGGCCTCGTGCGGGAGGCGCAGGTTGGGCAGGTCGGGCAGCGCCGCGCCCGCGATCGCGTCGGCGAAGCGCGTCACCGCGGTCAGCAGCTCGCCCGACCGGGCCAGCCGGACCTGGTCCGCGGCCGCTTCGAGCCAGCCGCCCGCGTCCGGCATCAGGTGCACCGCCGGGGGTTCGTGCGCGACCAGCGTCGTCACCCGGTCCGGGAAGCGGGCCACCAGGTCGAGGCCGATCAGCGCGCCCGCGCTCGTGCCGAACACCAGCGCCGGGGCGCCGGTCGCGTGGTCGAGCACCGCCCGCGCGTCGTCGGCCTGGCGGGACACCGGGACCGGGCCCGTGGTGGTGTCCGTGCTGCCGAAGTGACCGCGCCGGTCGTAGGTGATGACGGTGTAGTCCGCGTACAGCTGCTTCGCCAGCGCGCGGTAGGAGTCACCCGCCCCGGTGCCGCCCGCGATGAGCAGCAGCGCCGGGCCCTCGCCGCCGCGGCGGACGAGGAGCTCGCCGTCCTCCACCGGGCAACGGCTCTCCGAGATCATGCCCTGAAGTCAAGCACAGCCAATGAAGTGGACGGCGCGGTGGTCGTTCCCTAGCGTGCGGGTCATGGCTGAACGGCGAGCGATCCTGAGCGGGTCGACTTTCGAGGAGCAGATCGGCTACGCCCGGGCGGTGGTCGACGGCGACCGCGTGTACGTCTCGGGCACGACCGGCTTCGACTACGCGACCATGACCATTTCCGACGACGTCGTCGAGCAGGCGGCCCAGTGCCTGCGCACCATCGAGGCCGCGCTGACGGAGGCGGGCTGCACGCTCGCGGACGTGGTCCGCGTGCGTTATCTGCTACCCGAGCGCGAGGACTTCGAGCTGTGCTGGCCGGTACTGCGCAAGGCTTTCGCGGACGTCCGCCCGGCGGCGACGATGCTGCAGTGCGGCCTGGCGGACCCGCGCATGAAGATCGAAATCGAGGTGGACGCGCACCTTCCCGGTTAGAGGCGTTCGATGATCGACGCCGTGGCGAGGGCGCCGCCGGCGCACATCGTCACCAGGGCCGTCGAGGCGTCCCGGCGCTCCAGCTCGTGCAGCGCCGTCGTCAGCAGGCGGGCTCCCGTGCTGCCCACCGGGTGACCCAGCGCGATCGCGCCGCCGTTCACGTTGACCCGGGCCGGATCGGGCGCCAGAACACGCTGCCACGACAGTGCCACCGAAGCGAACGCCTCGTTCACCTCGAACAGGTCCGGGTCGGCGATCGTCATCCCGGCGCGGGCGAGCACCCGCTCGGTCGCGCGGATCGGGCCGTCCAGGTGGTAGTACGGCTCCGCGCCGACCAGGGCCTGCGCCACGATCCGGGCCCGTGGACGCAGTCCGAGCGCCGAAGCCCGCGAAGAGTCCATCAGGAGCAATGCCGCCGCGCCGTCGGAAATCTGCGAGGACGTCCCCGCCGTGTGGATGCCGTCCGCCACCACCGGCTTCAGCCGCGCCAGGCCTTCGGCCGTCGTCTCGCGGAGGCCCTGGTCGCGGCCGACCAGGCGGGTCTCCCCGGTCGGGGAACCGGAATCGGACAGGACCGGGGCCTTCACCGGGACCACTTCGCGGTCGAAGTGCCCGGCCTCCCACGCGGCCGCCGCCTTCTGCTGGGACGCCGCGCCGAACGCGTCGACGTCGGCGCGCGTCAGGCCGCGCCGGACGGCGATGCGCTCCGCCGCGCCGTACTGGTCGGGCAGGTCGATCGACCACGACGCCGGCCGCGGGGACGCTCCCGCCCGGTTCGTGCCCAGCGGCACCCGGCTCATCGCCTCGACGCCGCACGCGACGCCGACCTCGATGGCGTCCGCGGCGATCAGACCGGCGATCAGGTGGGTCGCCTGCTGCGCCGACCCGCACTGGGCGTCGATCGTCGTCGCGCCGGCCGTCTCGGGGAGGCCCGCGTGCAGCCACGCCGTGCGCGTGACGTTGTTGGACTGCTCGCCGGCCTGCGTGACGCAGCCGCCGATCAACTGCTCGACCAGGGCCGGGTCGATCCCGGCGCGGTCGAGCAGGGCCTGCTGCGCGGCACCCAGCAGCTCGGCCGCGTGCAGGCCGGCCAGCAGCCCGCCCCGCTTGCCGATCGGGGTCCGCACGGCTTCGACGATGACCGGCACGCCCATGTCATCCCTTTCGTCGGTGTCCTGCTGTGACCAAAAAGTAGAACAGGTTATCGTTCTGTGCAAGCGACCCCGGGGTCGACGCGATCTTGATCTCTGCCGAGTGAGCGCACGCTCACCTGGCCTCATCGGTCAAGTTAACGGGTTTCACTGAACGGTCTTCCGCAAGTTAACACCGTATGCTCTAATCGGTCTTAGAACGTGTTTCAAAGGCGAACCGTGGGAGGCAACGTGGCCGCTCCGCTCATCCCCGCCGGTTTCGACTTCACGGACCCGGACCTCTACGCCCAACGGCTGCCCCTGGCCGAATTCGCCGAACTCCGGCGGACGGCGCCCGTGTGGTGGAACCCCCAGAAGACCAACACCGCAGGCTTCGGCGACGACGGCTACTGGGTCGTCTCGCGGCACGAGGACGTGAAGGAGGTCTCGCGCGACAGCACGCTCTACTCGTCCAGCGAGAAGACCGCGATCATCCGCTTCGACGAGAGCATGACCGAGGACCGCCTCAACGCGAACCGCCTGGTCCTGCTCAACATGGACGCGCCGCAGCACACGAAGCTGCGGAAGATCGTGTCGAAGGGCTTCACCCCGCGCTCGATCGCGAAGCTCGAAGACACCCTGCGCGACCGCGCGGAGAAGATCGTCTCGGAGGCGCGCAAGAAGGGGTCCGGCGACTTCGTCACCGACGTCGCGTGCGAGCTTCCCCTGCAGGCCATCGCCGAGCTGATCGGCATCCCCCAGGAAGACCGGCTCAAGATCTTCGACTGGTCGAACCAGATGGTCGCCTACGACGACCCGGAGTACGAGGTCGAGCCCCTCGAGGCGTCCGCGCAGCTCATCGGCTACGCGTGGAACATGGCCGAGGACCGCCGCAAGTGCCCGATGGACGACATCGTCACGAAGCTGATCCAGGCCGACGTCGACGGGGAAGCGCTCGGCTCCGACGAGTTCGGCTTCTTCGTCATCCTGCTCGCCGTCGCCGGCAACGAGACGACGCGCAACGCCATCACCCACGGCATGAAGGCGTTCCTCGACCACCCGGACCAGTGGGAGCTCTTCAAGGAGCAGCGGCCGAAGACGGCGCCGGACGAGATCGTCCGCTGGGCCACCCCGGTGGTCGCGTTCCAGCGCACGGCCACCCGTGACACCGAGCTCGGCGGCGCGCACATCCGCAAGGGCGACCGCGTCGGCATGTTCTACAGCTCCGCCAACTTCGACCACGAGGTCTTCGCCGACCCGGAGAAGTTCGACATCCTCCGCGAGGACAACCCGCACGTCGGCTTCGGCGGCACCGGCTCGCACTACTGCATCGGTGCCAACCTGGCCCGGCTGGAGATCGACCTGATCTTCAACGCGATCGCGGACGTGATGCCGAACATCACCGAGGCCGCGCCCCCGGTGCGGTTGCGGTCGAGCTGGCTCAACGGGATCAAGCACTACCCGGTGCGGTACGCCTGACGAAGTCCAGGGCGCGCTGCCAGGTCAGCGACGCGGCCGGCTCGTCATATTCGGGCCCGTCCGCGTCGGTGTAGAAGTGGCCGATGCCGGGGTAGCGGAACACCTCGGCATCGGCGCCCGACCGGGTCGCGGCGGTGAGCCACGCCGCGACCTGCGCCGGAGGTGCGATCGGGTCGGGGTCGGCCACGTGGACCTGCGCCGGCAGACCCGCGCGGACCGACGCGGGCAGCGCTCCCACCGCGTGCAGCAGCAGGACGCCGCCGGCGTCCGGACGGTCGGTCAGCACCTCCTGGACGACGCCCGCCCCCATCGACACGCCCACCAGCACAGTGTTCGCGGGCAGGTCCCGCACGGCCTCCCGGGCTCGCCGGACGATGGCCGTCCAGCCGACGGCGTCCTTCAGCGTGAAGCCCTCCTCGATCGTCGAAGCGGTCGATCCGCCGTAGAGGTCCGGGGTGGCCACGCGGTGCCCGGCCTCCCGCAGCCGGCCGGCGAAGCCGAGCTCGACGGGCCGCAGCCCCAGCACGGAGTGGAAGAGCGCGATGTCGGTCATCGGACCATGACATCATGAGGTGATGGCCCCGCGAGCGACCGTCGACGTCGAGTTCTCCGTCCGCGTCACCGAACCCGGTCCCGCCGCGGTCTCCATCGCCGCGGCGCACGCCGACACCGAGGAGCTCGACGTCTCCTGGCACGGCGAAAGCGAGCTCGTCGAGTTCGAGCACGGCACCCGCGCCGAGGTCTTCGACTTCCCCGCCGGCGAGCACCGCGTCACCTACCACGCCGAACGCGTGCTGGCCGAGCCCGAACCCGAGCCCGTCACGCGCGCCGAGGCCGCCGTCTTCACCCGGCCGAGCCGGTACTGCCCGTCCGACCGGATCGCCGGGCTCGTGCCGCCGGAGCTGTTCTCCCTGAAGAGCACCAAGAAGAAGGTCGACACGATCGTCCGCACCGTCCACGAGCGACTGTCCTATGTGGTCGGATCCAGTCGGCCGACGGACGACGCGATCGACACGCTCCTCGCCGGGCAGGGCGTCTGCCGCGACTTCGCACACGTCTGCGTCACCCTGTGCCGGTTCCTCGACATCCCCGCGCGCTACGTCGGCGTCTACGCACCCGGGCTCTCCCCGATGGACTTCCACGCCGTCTTCGAGGCCGGGGTCGACGGTCACTGGTACGTCTTCGACGCCACCCACCTCGCGCCGCGCCAGACCATGCTCCGGATCTCGACCGGCCGCGACGCCGCGGACACGTCCTTCCTCGCCACCCTCGGCTGCGAGCTCGACTTCCTCGGCAGCACGGTCTTCGCGACGACCGACGCCGCGCTCCCGGTGGACGACGGCACGGGGCTCGTGGTCCTGGGCTGATGGGCCAACCGCGTGTTGCCCGCGCGAAGTGGCCGTCCGCTGGGTAGACAGTGTCCGTGAAGAGTTCCCCGAAGGCCCCGAGCCCCTGGGCGCGGGCCCGTGCCCGGTACCGGTGGCTGGACCACATCGCCCGCGCCGCCGACCGCTACCTCGACGCCGGCGGTTACCACTACATCGCGTCCATCACCTACTTCAGCCTGCTGTCGCTGGTGCCGCTGCTGATGGTCGCGTCGTCGGTCGCCGGGTTCGTGCTGGCCAGCCAGCCGGCCCTGCGCGAGACCCTCGTGCACGCGATCGTGTCCACGCTGCCCGGCGGGCTCGGCGACAAGGCCACCGACCTGCTCACCGGCTTCGTCGAGCAGCGGACCAGCGTCGGGCTGTTCGGCCTGGCCATCGGCCTCTACTCGGGCTGGAACTGGATGAACGCGCTGCGGGACTCGCTCACCGCGCTGTGGGGGCAGAACCGGTCCGACCAGTCGCTGCTGCGGCTCATCGCCGTCGACCTGCTCGCGCTGATCGGCCTGAGCGCGGCGCTGGTGGTGTCGTTCACGATCACGATCTCCGGCACGGCGCTCGGCAGCTACCTGCTGCGGCTGGCCGGGCTGGACGACACGAGCTGGGGGCACCAGCTCGTGTCGGCGTCGTCCGTGCCGCTGGCGCTGGTCGCCGACTGGCTGGTGTTCCTGTGGGTGCTCACGCGGCTGCCGCGGCAGAAGGTGGGCGTGCGCAGCGCGGTGCGCGGCGCGATCGCCCTGGCGGTGGGGTTCGAGCTGCTCAAGCTGGCCGGCGGGTTCTACCTCCGGCTGATCGGCGACTCGCCGACCGGCATCGCGTTCGGCTCGGTCATCGGCCTGATCTTCTTCATCTCGCTCGTCGCCCGGCTGCTCGTCTACGTCACGGCGTGGACGGCGACCGGCTCCGACGCGCCGCCGAAGCCGGTCCAGCCACCGGCGCCGGTCGTGCTCGAGCCGGTGATCGTGGTGGACCCCCCGGTCGCGGTGCCGGCCACCGTAGGCGTCGTGACCGGGGTGGTCGGGACGCTGCTGGCGCTCAGGTGGCGACGTTCGCGAGACTGAAGAGCCGGTCGAGCTGGTGGTCGATCAGCGCGATCGCCGCTTCCGGCGTCCGCTGACCCAGGATGATGCTGGTCTGCAGGCCGTCGACGCTCGAGAGGAGCAGCTCGGCCTCCGGCATCAGGTCGAGGTCCGGCGCCACCTCGCCGCGGTCGCGGCCCCACGCGAGCAGGTCCGCGGTCAGCCGTTCCAGCTCGGGCGGCGCGGCGCTGAACGCCGAGGCCAGACCGGGGTCCGAAAGCGACCGGACGAAGTAGGCGAGGTGCACGAGGTAGCGCGTGCGGCGCTCGTCACCGACCGGCAGCATCCCGACGAGCAGGGCGCGCAGCACCTCGCGCGGGGTCGCGTCCTCCTCCGGGCCGATGCCCGCCCGGATGCTCTCCCCGGCGTCGGCGTTGAGGATTTCGAGCGCGCCGAGCAGCAGGTCGTCCCGCGTCCCGAAGTAGTACTGGACGAGCCGCAGCGAGACCCCGGCCTCGGCCGCGACCTTGCGCAGCGACACGTCTTCGAGCCCGCGCGTGCTCGCGATCCGCCAGACGGCCTCGGCGATCTGGCGGCGGCGTTGCTCGTGGTCGGCGAGTCTCGGCATGGTGGGTCGAGCGTATCAACGTGGCTTGGCGGCGCCGACGACCCACATCGAGAAGTACTGCGACCCGCCGCCGTAGGCGTGCCCGAGCGCGATGCGGGCGCCGTCCACCTGGTAGTCCCCGGCCCGGCCCATCACCTGCTTCGCGGCTTCGGAGAAGCGAAGCATGCCGGACGCGCCGATCGGGTTGGACGAGAGCACCCCGCCGGACGGGTTGCAGGGCAGCCGCCCGCCGATCGCCGTCTCGCCGGCCTCGGTGACCTTCCAGCCTTCGCCTTCGGGCGCGAATCCCAGGTTCTCCAGCCACATCGGCTCGAACCAGGAGAACGGCACGTAGATCTCGGCGACGTCCACTTCGGACATCGGGTCGGTGATGCCCGCCTCGGCCCAGAGCGCGGCGGCGGCGTCGCGGCCGGCCTGGGGGTTGACCTGGTCGCGGCCGGCGAACGTCGTCGGCTCGGTGCGCATCGCCGTCGCGTGGATCCACGCGGCACCGCCTTCGACGGCGTCGCCCGCGGCCTCGTCGCCGAGCACCATCGCGCACGCGCCGTCGGACGAGGGGCACGTCTCGTCGTAGCGGATCGGGTCCCACAGCATCTGCGACTTCCGCACCGACTCGACGGTGATGTCGGCCTGCCGCAGGTGCGCGTACGGGTTGAGGGCGCCGTTGCGCCGGTCCTTCGCCGCGACGATCGCCCCGACGTGCTCGGGCGCGCCGGAGCGGCGGATGTAGGAGCGCACGTGCGGGGCGAAGTAGCCGCCCGCGCCGGCGCCGACCGGCATCTGGAACGGCGGCAGGATCGACAGGCCCCACATCGCGTTCGACTCGGACTGCTTCTCGTACGCCACGGTCAGCACCCGGCGGTGCACGCCGGACTGCACGAGCGAGGCGGCGACCAGGGCCGTCGACCCGCCGACCGAACCGGCGGTGTGCACGCGCAGCAACGGTTTCCCGGTCGCGCCCAGGGCGTCGGCGAGGAAGAGCTCGGGCATCATCACGCCCTCGAACAGGTCCGGCGCCTTGCCGAGCACGACGGCGTCGATGTCGGCCCAGCCGACCTGGGCGTCGGCCATCGCGCGGTCGATCGCTTCGCGGAGCAGGCCCGGCATCGAGACGTCCTGGCGCTTGGCCCGGTGGTGCGTCTGGCCGGTGCCGAGCACGGCGGTGAGCTGCTTGGTCATCGGGCCTCCAGCACGGTCACCAGGTTCTGTTGCAGGGCCGGCCCGCTCGTCGCGTGCGCCACGGCCTTGCGGGATTCGCCGCTGTGGATCCGGGCCGCCGCTTCGCCGATGCGCGCGAGGCCGGCGGAGAACATCGGGTTCGCGGCGAGCGCGCCCCCCGAGGGGTTGATCTTCGTGGTGTCGTCGAGTTTCAGGGCCGTCCGCAGGATCAGCTCCTGGTGCGTGAACGGCGCGTGCAGCTCGGCGAGGTCGGCGCCGTCGAGGTCCAGGGCCTGGCCCGCGGACTCCGTGGACGGGCTCCGGGTGAGATCGCGGGCGCCGAGCACGGGGGAGTCGACGCGGTGCTCGATGCCCTGGATCACCGCCGGGTGCTCGACGATGTCCCGCGCGCGTTCCACAGTGGACAGGACGACCACGGCGGCGCCGTCGGTGATCGGCGCGATGTCGTGCCGGCGCAACGGGTCGGCGAAGTACGGGGTGTCGAGCAGCTCGCTGACGTCCTTGCCGGTGCCGCGCGCGGCGACCTCGGCGAGGTCCTTTTCGGACCAGAGCCCGGCCTCCAGGCCCAGCCGCGCCTGGATCCCGGCGATCGAGACCGAGTCCGGCCACAACGGCGTGACGACGTACGGGTCGAGCTGCAGGGCGAGCACCCGGCGCAGCTGCCCGGCGCTGGACTTGCCGAAGCCGTAGACGAGCGCGGTCTCGACCTCGCCCATCTTGATCTTCAGCCAGGCCTCGTAGAGCGCCCAGGCGGCGTCCATCTCGACGTGCGACTCGTGGATCGGCGGGAACGCGCCGATCGCGTCGACGGCGGCGATGAACGAGAAGGCGCGCCCGGCCAGGTAGTCCGACGAGCCCGAGCACCAGAACCCGATGTCCTGTTTGGACAGGCCGGTCTTGGCGAACACCTCGGAGAAGATCGGGACGAGCATTTCCACGCCGTTGGTGGTGCCCGGGGTCTCGCGGACGTTGGGGGCCTTCGCGAAGCCCGCGATCGCGACGTCTGGCATCAGGACCTCACAGGTGGTGGGCGAAGGTTTCGTAGGCCGCGTCCGGCTCGCCGGTCGGCTCGAAGTGGCTGATGTTCTCCAGCGACGTCCACCACTCGTCGCGGGGTTTCCAGGCCGCGCGCACGCGCATGCCCATCTTGACGTCCTGCGCGTCGCAGCCGAGGACGAGGTGGAGGAACGCGATGTCGGCGCCGTCGAGCAGGATGTACGCGGCGACGTACGGCGGCTTGAGGCGCTGGCCGAGGAACGGGACGTTGACGATGCAGAACGTCGTCACGATGCCGGTGTCGGGCAGTTCGACCTCGTCGGTCGTCGGGACGCCGTCGGTCGGGCACGCGCCGCGCGGCGGGATGTAGACCTTCCGGCAGGCGGGGCAGCGCTGGCCGATCAGCTTGCCCTCGGCGAGCCCGCGCAGGTAGGTGCTCTCCTCGGGGGACGCGGAGTGCGTGTAGCGCAGGTGCACCGGCGTGATGACGATGCTGACCGGCGCGCCCTCTTCGCGTTCGGCGACCGGGGGAGCGGGCTCGGTGGGTGTCGTGTCCTCGGCGTCCACGGGCAGGAAGTAGGCGATGTCGCGGATGTGCCCGACGGTGTCCTCGGCCCAGCGGACGCGCACCCGTTGTCCACTGTGGATGTTCCCGGGTCCGCCCGCGTCGACGGCGTGCAGCATCGCGGTGTCGGCGCCGTCGAGCTTGATCAGGGCCCAGGCGAAGGGCCGGCTCAGCGGCTGCCCGTCGAGCGGCTCGGCGCACCACGACCACGAGACGACGGTGCCCTCGTCGGCCACCGGGACGAACTCGCCGAGCTGCTCCGCGGTGACGGGGTCGTATTCGACGGGCGGAACGTGCACGCGGCCGTCACTGCCCCGGATGCCTTCGATGCGGTGTTCCCGCAGGGCGTTCACGAACCGGCCCAGGACGGGCCCGGTGGAGCGCGTGTAGTCGAAGCCGACGTTGAGGGGTGCCGCCAGTGGTGTCTCGGTCACGTCCATGAGTGAAACATGTTCTCGTTCTGGCGGCAAGACGCCCGCATCGGCTGCTCCTGGGTCGGATGTAACGTGTTCTATCAAGCCCGGCTCAGCGACCGCGGAACTCGGGCTTCCGCTTCTCCGAGAACGCCTTCGGCCCTTCTTTCGCGTCCTCCGACGCGAAGACCTCGATCCCGTACTGCGAGTCGAGCTTGAAGGCCTCCTCCTCGTGGAGCCCCTCGGTGTCCCGGATCGTCCGCAGGATCGCCCGCACCGCGACCGGCCCGTTGGTGTTCACCAGGGAAGCCAGCTCCAGTGCCTTCGCGAGCGCCTGGCCGTCCGGCACCACGTGCCCGATCAAGCCGATGGCCAGCGCTTCGCCCGCGCTGAGGTGGCGCCCGGTGAGCAGGATGTCCGCGGCGAGGGTGTACGGGATCTGACGCGGCAGGCGCACCGCCGACCCGCCCATCGGGAACAGTCCCCACCGGGCTTCCGACACCCCGAAGCGCGCGGAAGTGCCCGCGACCCGGATGTCGGTCCCCTGGAGGATCTCCGTGCCGCCCGCGATCGCCGGTCCCTCGACGGCCGCGATCAGTGGCTTCGTCAGGCGGCGCCCCTTGAGGAGGCCCGGGATGTGCGCGGGGTCGAACTTGCCTTCGTCGAAGGACTTGGCGGGCGAGTTGCGGGACATCGACTTCAGGTCCGCGCCCGCGCAGAACGCGCCGCCCGCGCCGGTCAGGACGCAGCTGCGGATCGAGTCGTCCGCGTCCACGCGGTCCCAGGCGTCGACCATGATCGACATCATCTCGCCGGTGATCGCGTTGCGCGCCTCGGGCCGGTTCATCGTCACGATGAGCGTCGCCCCGTCCTGCGAGACCAGCGCGTGCGGTTCACCCACGGAAACCTCCTGAAGGAGCAGTGCCATTGCCCAGAACGATAACATGTTCTACTTTGAGGACGTGGCACTCAACATCGCGGATCTTCTGGAGCACGCCGTCGACGCCGTGCCGGAGCGCGTCGCGGTCGTGTGCGGCGACCGGCGGGTCACCTTCGCCGAACTGGAGGCGCGGGCCAACCGGCTCGCCCACCACCTCGCCGCGCACGGCGTGGGACGCGGATCCCACATCGGGGTCTACTCCCGCAACTCGATCGAGGCCCTCGAGGCGATGATCGCCGCGTACAAGCTGCGCGCGATCGCCGTCAACGTCAACTACCGCTACGTGCACGGCGAGCTCGTGTACCTCTTCAACGACGCCGACCTCGTCGCTCTCGTGCACGAGAGAAGCTACGCCGACAAGGTCACGGCGGCGCTGGCCGAATCGCCAAAACTGAAACACGTTGTCGTGATCGACGACGGCGGCGACGGCGACTACTCGGGCTACGGCGGCGTCGATTACGAAGCCGCGCTCGAAGCGCAGTCGCCCGAGCGCGACTTCGAAGAACGCAGCAACGACGACCTCTACATCCTCTACACCGGCGGCACCACGGGCTACCCGAAGGGCGTCCTCTGGCGCCACGAAGACATCTGGCGCGCGCTCGGCGGCGGGATCAACTTCGTCACCGGCGAGTACGTCCCGGACGAGTGGACCCTCGCCGAGCAGGGCAAGGCCGGCAGCCTGACGCGGTTGCCCGCCGCACCGTTGATCCACGGCGCCGCGCAGTGGGCCGCGTTCGGCGCGCTGTTCACCGGCAGCCCCGTGGTGTTCGTGCCCCGCTTCGACGCCCATGAGATCTGGAAGGCCGTTCAAGAGCACAAGGTCCAGGTCCTCACGATCGTCGGTGACGCGATGGCGCGGCCGCTGATCGAGGCGTTCCGCGAGGGTGATTACGACGCTTCGTCGCTCGTCGCGGTGTCGAGCCACGCCGCGTTGTTCTCGCAGTCGGTGAAGCAGGAGTTCGTCGAGCTCGTGCCGAACGCCGTGATCACCGACGCGATCGGCTCGTCGGAAAGCGGCTTCACCGGGATCGGCATGGTCGCCAAGGGTTCCGACCACAGCGCCGGCCCGCGGGTGAACTTCGGAAAGGACGCCATCCTGCTCGACGACGACGGCAACCTCGTCGAACCGAAGCCCGGCGCGGTCGGGCTGATCGGCCGCCGCGGGCACGTCCCGCTCGGCTACTACGGCGATCCCGAGAAGAGCAAGACGATCTTCGTCGACATCGACGGCGTCCGGTACGTCGTGCCGGGCGACTACGCCCGCTACGAGGAGGACGGCACGGTCACCCTGCTCGGCCGCGGCTCGCAGTGCGTCAACACCGGCGGTGAGAAGGTCTACCCGGAGGAGGTCGAGGGCGCGCTCAAGTCGCACCCCGACGTCTTCGACGCGCTCGTCATCGGGATCCCGGACGAGCGGACCGGCCAGCGCGTCGCCGCCGTCGTCCAGCTCCGCGAGGGCGTCGAGGCCGACCTCGCGGGGATCGAGCAGCACGTGCGGCACGAGATCGCCGGCTACAAGGTGCCGCGCACCGTCTGGCTGGCCGACGAGATCGGCCGCTCGCCCAGCGGCAAGCCGGACTACCCGTGGGCCCAGCGCTACGCCGCCGGGCACGACCCGGCCACGGCCCAGCCCGTCTAGGAGGACACGACCAGTGCGGACATCCCTGTGCGACCGGCTCGGCATCGACCTGCCGATCATCGGGTTCACGCCCTCGGAGCACGTCGCCGCGGCGCTCAGCCGCGCCGGCGGGCTCGGCGTGCTCGGCTGCGTCCGGTTCAACGACGCCGCCGAGCTCGACCGGGTGCTCACCTGGATGGACGAGAACACCGGCGGCAAGCCCTACGGCGTCGACATCGTGATGCCGGCGAAGATCCCCGCCGAGGGCACCCAGGTCGACCTCTCGAAGCACATCCCGGAGGGCCACCGCGCGTTCGTCGACAAGGTGCTGCGGGACCTTTCGGTGCCGCCGCTGCCGGACGACACGGACGAACGCGCGGGCGTGCTCGGCTGGCTGCACTCGGTGGCCCGGTCCCACGTCGAGGTCGCGCTCAACCACCCGATCAAGCTGATCGCCAACGCCCTCGGGTCGCCGCCGGCGGACGTCATCGGCCAGTGCCACGACCGGGGCGTCCCGGTCGCGGCGCTCGCCGGGAAGGCCGAACACGCGGTCCGGCACGTCGCGAACGGCGTCGACTTCGTGGTCGCGCAGGGCTACGAAGCCGGCGGGCACACCGGCGAGATCGCGTCCATGGTGCTGGTGCCGGAGATCGTCGACGCCGTCGACGTGCCGGTGCTCGCCGCGGGCGGGATCGGGTCCGGCCGCCAGGTCGCCGCGGCGCTCGCGCTCGGCGCGGCCGGCGTCTGGATGGGGTCGATGTGGCTCGCCACCGAGGAGTACCTGCAGACCATGGGCGAATCCGTGGCGATGCAGCAGGCGCTGGTCGGCGCGACGTCGTCGGACACCGTCCGGACGCGGATCTACACCGGCAAGCCCGCGCGGCTGCTCAAGACCCGCTGGACCGAGGCGTGGGCCGCGGCCGACGCGCCCGAGCCGTTGCCGATGCCGCTGCAGAACCTGCTGGTTTCCCACGCCCACAACCGGATCCACGCGGCGAACGACCCGAGCGTGGTGTCGATGCCGGTCGGGCAGATCGTCGGGCGGATGAACGCGGTCCGCCCGGTCGCCGAGGTCGTCGCGGATCTGGTGTCCGGCTACGAAGACGCACTGTCCCGTTTGGACAAGACCCGCTGAAAGCCGTGAAGGCCTCTTGGAGTCATGGGGTTGCTGCAACACCGCCTGGATGAAGGGGTGGGGTTGTGATGGCGCGGGTGCGGAAGTTCCGGTGGTTGCCGCGGTCGGTGCAGCTGGAGTTCTGGGACCAGATCCGGCGCGGGCTGCCGGCGAAGCCGGCAGCCCGCGCGGTCGGGTTGGCTCCGGCGACGGGGACGCGGTTGTTCGGGCAGGTTGGCGGGGTGATGAGTAACGCGCCCTGCCGGCCTGGCCCGGTCCGGCTGTCGCTGGCCGAGCGGGAAGAAATCGCCTGCCTGAACGCGGCAGGTCACGGGCCGCGGGTGATCGGGCGGGCGATCGGGAGACCGGCTTCGACGGTGTCGCGTGAGCTAACCCGCAACAGCGGCTTGTCCGGGGTGTATCGGGCGAGCAGTGCCCGGCACGCGGCCGAGCGGCGTGCGACACGGCCGAAGCCGGCGAAGCTGACCGGGGACACGGTGCTGACGCAGGTGGTGCAGGCCGGGCTGGACCGCAAGTGGTCGCCGCGGCAGATCTCGGAAAGACTGGTGCTCGACTTCCCCGACGAGCCGGAGATGCGGGTGTCGCACGAGACGATCTACCAGGCGTTGTATGTGCAGGGCCGGGGTGCGTTGCGCCGTGAGCTGACCGTGGCGTTGCGGACCGGGCGGGCGTTGGGGATGCCGCGGCGGCAGACCCAAGCCCGCCGGGAACGACCCGCGGGCAGGATCCGGGACATGGTCAACATCAGTGAACGGCCGGCGGAGGTCGCCGACCGCGCGGTCCCGGGGCATTGGGAAGGCGATCTGATCCTCGGCAAGGACAACAAGTCCGCGATCGGGACGCTGGTGGAACGGCGGACCCGGTTTGTGATGTTGCTGCATCTGCCTGACGGGCGGGACGCGGCGACGGTCGCGGCGGTGATGACCGAGGTGATCCAGATGTTGCCGCCGTTGCTGCTGGGGTCGCTGACCTGGGATCAGGGTAAGGAGATGGCCCTTCATCGGAAGATCACGATGGACACCGGCCTGCGGATCTACTTCTGTGACCCGCACTCGCCCTGGCAGCGGGGCAGCAACGAGAACACCAACGGCCTGCTCCGGCAGTACTTCCCCAAAGGCACCGACCTGTCCCAGCGCGACGCAGCCGAGCTGGCTCGGGTCGCGGCTGAGCTCAACGGTCGTCCCTGGGAGACCCTCGGCTGGCGGACACCAGCCGAGGCCCTCACGAAGCTACTGCTAGACCAGCAAACGACAGGTGTTGCAACCACCGCGTGAATCCGCCCCTCCTTACCGGCTCTTATGGCCGGTAAGGAGGCCTTCACGGCTTGGGGGAGTTACAGCGAGGAAGCGGCCGCGGCGATCTTCGACGCGAACGTGCTCACCTCGGTGTAGACGCCGGGGGCGTGCGGCCGGGCGCAGCCGTCACCCCAGGAGACGATGCCGACCTGGATCCAGGCGTTGTTGTTGTCCCGGCGGAACATCGGGCCGCCGGAGTCGCCCTGGCAGGTGTCGACCCCGCCGGCGCTCAGGTTGCCCGCGCAGATCTCGGCGCTCGGGATGAGGTCGGGGTAGCTGCCGCCCTGGGCGCGGCAGGTGCTGTCCGAGACGAACGGGACGGTCGCTTTGAGCAGGTACCGCTGCTGGGCGCCGCCCTCGGTCGCCGCGCCCCAGCCGGCCACGGTGAACGTGCCGGTGTTGTAGGTCGACGTCGTCGCGATCGGCAGCGTCGAGAGACCGGTGACCGGGCTCGCGAGTTTGATCAGCGCCCAGTCGCCGCCGGTCGAGGTGCCGTAGGTCGGGGACTGGTAGACGTAGGTCGACTTGATCTTCTTGGCGCTCGTGCTCTGCAGGTCGACCACGCCGACGGTCGCCGTGATCGAGGTGTTGGCCCCGGTCCGGCTGACGCAGTGGGCGGCGGTCAGCACGATCTGGTTGGTGTAGAGCGCGCCGCCGCAGCCCATCGACAGCCGGACCATGAACGGGAACTCGCCCTGGGCGGCCCGGGTCCCGCCGACGACGTCGGTGGACGGCGGCTGGGCCGCGATCGCCGGGGTGGCGAACGACGCCGCCGCGGCGACCGCGGCCACCGCGGTGGTGACGTTTCTGAGCAGGGTGAACCAGCGCTTGGGAGCCAAGGGGATCAGTCCTTCCAGTGTCCACAGTGGAAGCCGAGCTCGAGAGTGGCCCCATGACTACACCAGGTGCCCACATACCCGGACAACCAACTTTCTTCGGATGTTTCGGGCGGTTGGGTGATTTCTCACCGGCGGGCCGACGAACGCCGTAGGCCGAAACGCCCAGCACGGCCGCGGGGAGCGCGCCGGGCGCATCCGGGTGATCGTCGGTGTGACAGCCGTGTTGCGCGCCACAGCGAACCGCCGCGCTCCTTGAACCGAATAGGGTCGATTCCGTGCCCGCCCCTTCGCGCCATTACCGCCTGTCCGCCGACGGTCCCGTGCTCGACGGGATTCCCGAGCACGGCCGCGTCCCGCGCTACTACGCGGTCAAGGTCGAACTGCTGGCGGTGATCGCGGAACTCGGCGAAGGCTCGGTGCTGCCCACGGAACGGGAGCTGTGCGAGCGCTTCGAGGTGTCGCGGGCGACCGTCCGGCAGGCCGTCGGTGAGCTGGTGCTCGAGGGCAGGCTCAGCCGGCGGCAGGGGAGCGGCACGTTCGTCGCCGGCCCGAAGCTGGTGCAGCCGCTGGCCCTGGTGAGCTACACCGACGGGCTGCGGCGCCAGGGCATCCGGCCGGGCCGCACCGTGATCACGCTGGAGCGGCGCCTGGCCGGCAGCGCGCTGGCCGCGGACCTGCAGGTCACGTCGGACGCCGAGGTGATCCACCTCGAGCGGGTGCTGCTGGCCGACGAGGAGCGCGTCGGCCTGGAGTCGACTTATCTCCTGGCCGAGCGGTTCCCGACCTTGCTGGAGGTGTTCGACCCCGGGCAGCCGCTGCACGCGTGCCTGCGTGAGCAGCTCGGTGTGGTGTTCGACGGCGCCGAGGAGCGCGTCGAGACGGTGCTGGCGACCCCGCGCGAAGCCCTGCTCATCGGCACCAACCCGGCCCTGCCGATGCTGCTCGCGCACCGCGTGTCGTGGGGTCCGGACGGCGCGCCGTTCGAGCGGGTGCGCTCGCTGTACCGGGGCGACCGGCTCAGCTTCATGACCCGCCTCGGCCGCGCCTGACTGTCACGTTCCTCCGGGCGTCCTCGTTCCTCCCGCACCAGTCGGCAACGGGAGGAAAGTCATGAACGTCGCGTTGTGGGTCGGTCAGGTGCTGCTGGCCGCGATCTTCGCCCTGTCGGGCGCGCTGAAGTCGACGATGTCGCGGCAGCGGATGCTCGAAACCGGCCAGACGGGGGCGGCGGCGTACCCGCTGCCGGTGGTGCGGTTCACCGCGCTCTGCGAGCTGGTCGCCGTGGTGGGGCTGATCCTGCCGGTGCTGCTGGGCGTCGCCCCGGTACTCACCGGCTGGGCGGCGGCGGGGCTGGCCGTCGTGATGGTGGGCGCGATGGCGATGCACGGGCGGCTGGCGCTCGTGCAGCACAAGGCGGCGGAGTGGCGGAACGTCGGGATCAACGCGCTGATCCTCGCGGTCTGCGTGTTCGTCGCGGCCGGGCGGCTGTGACGGGCGGCTTTCGCCGGCGCCGATGCAACCGGACGGGGTCCCGCTCCGTCTGGCAGGTATGCGTACGACGGTGAAACTGCTGGGAACGGGCCTGCTGCTGCTCGCGGCGACGGCCTGCGGGGCCGCTCAGAGCGGCGCGGGAGCTCCGGCCCCTTCGTCGTCTGCTTCGGTGCCTTCGTCTTCTTTGCCGCCGACGTCCGGTTCGCCCACGGTCGCGCCGCCGCCGTCCCGGACGGTCGGCCGCCCGACACAGGGCATCGCCCCGGGCGACGACGTCATCGCCGAGACCCAGGTCGACGCGCGGGGCGTGCCCGAGGGCTACCCGCGCAGCCTGTTCCGCGCCACGGACGGCCGAACGCTGATCCTCCAGGCCGAGGAGGGCGGCTGCCGCCGCATCTCGGCCCGCGTCGGCGACCAGACGGCGCAGCAGGTCGTGGTGCTGATGACGGTGACGGCCCCGCAGAAGGGCCAGATGTGCCCGGACTACATCAAGGAGATCCGCATCCCGCTGGCGCTGGCGGCGCCGCTCGGTGACCGGACGGTGGTGCTCCGCCAGGGCTGACCACCGCAGGGACGCTGGGAGGGCCGCGCCGGGATGCCCGGGGCCGCCCTCCCAGACCACGTCCGGCCCAATCCGGGTCCGGCCCACGTACCCAGACGGTCGCCTCGCGTACCCAGACGGTCGGCTCGCGTACCCAGACGGTCGGCTCGCGAACCGACTCCCTGGGTACGTGTGGCGACACTGCAG